>NZ_JBEXDZ010000036.1:0-57408 GCF_040606085.1 Streptomyces sp. NPDC005485
TCATGCGGGGAGTCAAGGGTGCGCTCCTGACGCAGGGTCAGCAGCGAACGCTCCGCACCAACCGCCTCCACCCGCCAACTCCCACTGACCACAGCACCAGGGCGAGCGGGCTCGTACTGCTCAAAATCGACAGCATAAGCGTGCGGATGCAACACCCGCCGGGCATGCCACGTACACACCCGACCCCCCCGCAACTCCCACAAATGCAACCGCTCCACACTGCCATCAAAATCCATCCGCTCCACATGCACATACCAAGGCAACACAACAGGCCAACGCCCAGCATCCGCCAACAAGCCATACACAACCCCAGCCGGAGCTGCCACCTCAACCCTATGAACACCAGAACCCACCCGCCACAACACCACCCACCACCCCCCACCCCACCCAGACACACCCCCCACCCTCCCCCCACCCACTCGAGAAACCCTCGCACCCCACCACAACCCCCCCACAGCAAGCAGGACACGGACGGAAGCGCCGCGGTTGTCGACGAGTTCGGAGTGGGCATCGGACCACACGCCAGCGAGTGTGTCCCACATCGGCGGGACTTGGCCGGGGCCATAGGTGCGGATCACGACATCTGCGCGGGTACTGGTCTCACGCCCGTCCTCCTGCGGAGACGGTGGTAACGCGGTATTCCTCCATCCAGTCGGCGACCGCGGAGACGCGGTCGTGCAGTTGCAGTGCGCCGGCGACATTGTGCAGCGACTGCAGCAGCCAGTCGGAGCGGAACGCGAGGACCCGACCCACGGCTTCAGAAGCCGCGTCCGAGGCTTGCGTGACAAAATGATCTAGCCTCGGACCAATCCTGATTTTTGAAATCTGTGCAGCCAGGGGCTTGTCACTTCGGGCGGGGCTGCCCCAAACGACGGGGCAGACGGACGCCGATGCCGCCAATCTTTGGCTTCCTGAGTGCTCGTCGTCACCTCGCGGCCCACCCGCCGTTGGCGTATCCGCGGTTTAAGCGGCGCCCTTCTTGTCGTTGTTCTGGAAAGTGATGACGTCGACTTCGTCGGTTCCCGCCAGATCTGGGTAGTGGCCCTTGAGGGCTTCCCGGAGTTCGGCTGCGGTCGTCAGCCCCTCAGCTTGGGCGTCCTGGTTGGTGAGGTCGCTGACCAGGCAGTGCCTGATGCCGGTCACCTCTGCCGACAGGACGACTTCAGGGTCGCTCTCAAACACCAGCCGTGCCGGGCCGAGCTGCGCCGGATCCCGGAATCGGGTCGTCTTGGTCTTGGCGCCGGAGCGGACGACTTCGAGGTAGCGAGGATTGAACCGAATGATTGGGGGTCCAGCCGTCTCGGGGTCTTGGTAGAGCGATGGGTCGAGACAGTTCATTCCCGCCTCCGGGGTCCATCGCTGAGCCAGCGGCACCAGGTCGGCGGCGAGCACGGACATCAGCCCCGCGGGGGTGGGCACGATGACGCGCATGGTGGGGTAGTAGTCCAAGAAGACCTGCCGATCGCGCCCGCACGGGCCGATGACCCCGCGCTCGTGGTTTCCCACGGCGACGATGCAGCGCATCTGGCGGGCGCCCTGGGCCCGCGCAGCTCCCAGAGCCACGAGTTCGGCGCAGGGCCCGCCGGTGAAGTGGTAGAGGTTCACGCCAGCGAACATCCGGTAGTCGGCGGCCATGACTGCGGCGCCCACCGTGTGGATTCCGTCCTCATCGGGCGCGGCGTCGGTATGCGCGTCTATGGTGCGGCGTGCCAGCTCCACGAGCTCACGCTCATCATCATCGAGAGCTCGTACAGATGACGGGACGTACACCTTTTTGACCTTCCCTTTCTTCAGCAACCGCCCAAGAGCATTCCACGCCACACAGGCGGGCTCCACAGGGTTTCGGCTTACCTTGGCTGGACCCTTATGGTGGTCCCGTGGGCAGGGATGCGGTGCCCAGGCTGAGGCTGATTGTGATCACGGACGACGATCCGGGTCCGCGGTTGTGTCGGGGGTGCGGTGGTCCGCTGATGCCGTCGGCGCAGACGACGGTGGCGTTCTGTTCGTCGGCGTGCCGCTCGCGTCATCGGCGGCGGATGCGGCGCACGAGGGTGAGGACCCAGGCGGTCCAGGCTGCCCGGACGGTGAACTGTCCGGAGTGCGGAGCGAGTTGGACGGTCGGGGTGAAGCATCCCGCCTCGGCACGGTACGGCTCTCCCCGTTGTCGCAAACGGGCCTGCGGCGGCGCCCGCAACTGGGCAGGGCATGAGACGGCGCGCACCGTTACGGCAAGGCCGCTTCACGCGCCGGACCCGCGCGCCCTGGCAACCGTTCCTGGACCATCCCCGATGAGCAGGAGCGTTTCGAGGCGGTCAACAACCCCCCGCCCAACCCGCGCGGAGGCCTTGCGAGGTGGACCCACGACAGCGCGAAACGAGTGGTGGGCTGGAAGGTCGACTCCCCGGAGAGCGTCCAGGAGAATGTGGGGATCACCGTGGAACGCTGCTTCCTCGGCGCATCCAGATCAGCCTGTAGCATCTGGTCGATCACCGGCTTGAACGGATCCGGCTTGGAACGGCGAGGCGCGTACGGTTCCCGAGGTTGCGGCCACGCCGAACTCAGCGCCTTCTGAACAGTCCGCCAGCCCACCCGGTACTTGCGCTCCAGCGCCCGGTTCGACATGCCCTCGCGAGCGTCACACCGCAGCGCGGCATACGACTCGACCTTCGACTGACCAGGCGGCATCGGCGGCGCCCCTTCACTGAGCACATTCACCTTGCCACCGCAACCCCGCGAGTGACACTACTTCTCACGAACAACTTCCCAGCCAACCAGCCGGTGACATCCACTCAGACGGACAACTGACAACCCACAAACACCGTCAGAGCCATCCTTGCGAAAACCATTGGTGCCCCGGCTTGCTCCGCTGATGGACTGACGTCCTACCGTGAGTCTGCCGCGTGACGGAGGTAGTGGTTGTGACAGGTTATGACGTGCTTGCCGAGGTGTACGAATGGCTCATCTCGGATGCAAAGTTGCCTCCAGCCGAGTTCGCTGCGTCGTTCGACGACGTCCTCAAACTCCTGCCGTCGAACGCTCACGTCCTCGACTGTTCGTGCGGAACCGGACAGTTGGCGGTTGGCCTCGCCGGTCGTGGCATGCAGGTTGTCGCAACTGACGCCAGCGAGGCGATGGTTCGTCGGACTGCAGAGCTGTCTGAGGAGTTCGGGGCATCCGTCCGGGCCGTACGGGCGAACTGGGAAGAGTTGCCCGACCATTTCCAGGACAACACGTTCGACATGGTGTTCTGCGTCGGCAACTCGCTTCACCATGCCACGGGCGCGACAGGCAGGGGTGCTGCTCTGGAATCGATGTCACGGCTTCTGCGCCCCGGCGGGCGCTTGGTACTCACATCCCGCACTTGGGAACTCGTGAGGGCCAGAGGTTCCCGGCTGGAGATCAGTGACCGACTCGTCCGCCGGAACGGTCGCGATGCCGTCGTGGTCTACCGCTGGGAGATTGCGCCGCATTGGGAGGAGGAGCACCACATCGAGATTGCGATCGCGCAAGTTGATGCGACCGGGTTGGTTCTTGTCCGCTCGGAACTGCTGTCCTGCTGGCCCTACCGTTACGAGGAACTCGAAGTCGAGCTGCACCGGGTCGGACTCCAGACGGAACTGAGCACGTTCGATCTTGAGGCCGAGAACTACATGGTGGTCGCGAACAAGGTGTAAACACCGGACTCTCAGTCCCTGGCCGGACCTCGCGGTTGCTCGCAGGACGCTTGCGCCCTCTCATCGGTGCGGGTTCAAGTGGTCAACGCAATGCCTCGGACGAGGAGTGCTCGTCGATCAGACGGCGGTAGATCCGGGGTGACGGTGTGGCGCTGTTTCCTGGTCGCATCCAGATCAATGAGCAGGATCTCGTCGATCAGCGGCGTGAACGGATCCAGCTTCGACGGCCGCGCCGAAGCGGTTGTCGTGCGTGGCTGCGGCCAAGCCGAGGTCAAGGCCTTGTTGACAGTGCTCCAGGTGACGCCGTACTTGCACTGCAACGCCCGGTTCGACATGCCCTCGCGGGAGTCGCGCCGCAGCGCGCCGTACAACTCAACCTTCGACTGGCCAGGCAGCATCGGGGGCGCTCCTTTAATGAGGCGGCTGTCGGAGTTGAACGTGGCGGGGGCGGTGCGTCGCAGCGTGAGCGGCCCCGGCCGCTGCGAGGTGGATGCCGGGCTATAGTCACCGGGTCGCGAAAAACGATGTCCCGCGGGTCCAACTGCCGGGCATCGCTCGTACATCGATGCAGATGGTTCTGATCGGTGAGCGTCTCCTTGCCGAGGCCGGACATCCCGTCCGCTCCCGGCGCTGGCTATCGCCGACGTGTGTCGGCGCTACACAGGAGCGCAGCATGCAGAAGACCATCGCCATTGTCGGAGCGGGACTGGGCGGGCTGACGCTCGCCCGGGTGCTTCAGGCTCACGGTGTCGCCGCGACGATCTACGAGAGTGAGGCTTCGGCGACCACCCGTGCACAGGGCGGCCTGCTCGACATCCACGAAGGGACCGGACAGGTCGCGCTTCGCGCAGCTGGTCTGTACGACGAGTTTCTCACTCTGGTCCGCCCGGGCGAGGACGCCAAGCGTGTGGTCGACCGCCACGGCACGATCCTGTTCGACATGCCTGCGGACCCCGGTTCGGCCCGTCCTGAGGTGGATCGTGGCGAACTCAGGCGCCTGCTCATCGACTCGCTGGCGCCCGGGACGATCAGGTGGGGGCACAAGGTCGCCTCGGTCCGGCACCGTCCGCAGGGCGGCTACGTCCTCGCCTTCGCGGAAGGCTCCGCCACGCGCGCCGACATCGTCATCGGCGCGGACGGCGCCTGGTCGAAGGTGCGTCCGCTGCTCACCCCCGCCGAGCCTGTCTTCAGCGGAACCTGCTTCTTCGAAATCGCCCTCACCTCGGGCGACCAGAACTCTCGAGCGAGCGTGGCTGCGATCGGCAGCGGCACGCTGATGGCGGTCGCGCCGGGCAAAGGCATCATCGCCCACCGCTATGCCGACGGGCACGTTCGCGGATATTTGGCGCTGAACAAGCCCGAGGAGTGGATGAGGTCGATCGACTTCGGCGACCCGTCCGCGGGGCTGCGCCAACTTGCCGACGAGTTCGACGACTGGTCGCCGCTGCTCACCGCCTTCGTGACAGAGAGCGACGCGGAACCGTGGCTCCGCCCCATCCACGCCCTTCCCGTCGGGATTGAATGGGACAGGGTGCCCGGAGTGACGCTCGTCGGCGACGCCGCGCATCTGATGTCGCCCTTTGCCGGCGAGGGCGCGAACCTCGCCATGTACGACGGCGCGGACCTGGCCGGCAAGCTGGTTGAGCAACCCGACATCGAGGTCGCGCTCAGCGCCTACGAAGAGCGGCTGTTCCTGCGTAGTAGCGACGCCGCCGGCCGCTCGGCGCAGAACCTGGAAATCTTTTTCGGCCGGGAAGCACCGCAGAGCGTAGTCACTCTGTTCGATCACTTCTGATACCCCGGTCCGGGTTCGCGATCTTGCCGCGGACCCGGCGGGGAACGAGTACGGCCATCGCGTGCTCATCGGGGGTTGTGTGTACTCCTGAAGATCGTGCGACCCGGCACCGCACGACGCATCGAGAACAGCCAGGTCGGCGTGTTCCTCGCCTACGCCACCCAGCGTGGATGGGCTCTGATCGACCGTCGGCTCTGCCTTCCCGAGCATTCCTGGTGCCCGATCCAGAGCGCCGCCGCGCAGCCGGGACACCCGAGACGGTGCAGTTCGCAACCAAGCCCCACCTGGCCGGGGAGATGATCGCCGCCGCGCTGGACGCGGGACTCACCGCCTCCTGGGTGACCGGCGACAGCCTACGGCCAGGACCCACACCTACGCGCCCGTCTGGAGGAGACCGGCATCGGCTACGTCCTGGCCGTGGCCTGCTCCACCAGGGTCCGGATCAGCCAAGGACGCACCCTCGAGCGTGCGGACACCCTCGTCGGCCGGCTCCCCACAGCCGCCTGGCAGCGGCACAGCTGGCAACGGTGCAAAGGGCTCGCGCTGCTACGACTGGGCCTGGGTCCACATCGGCACCGGCGGCTACCGCCACCTGCTCATCCGCCGCAACCGGACCACCAGTGAACTCGCCTTCTACCTATGCTGGGCACCCACCGACGTGCCCCCTGTCCGAGCTGGTCCGTGTCGCCGGTGTCCGCTGGAGTGTCGAGGAGTGCTTCCAGGCCGCCAAGGGCCAGGCCGGACTCGACCACTACCAGGTCCGCAACTGGACCTGATGGCACCGGCATATCACGCTCGCCATGCTCGCCCTGGCCTTCCTCGCTGCCCTCGCAGTCGGCGCTGCTCCCGACCGAGCCGTCGATCCGCACCAACCCACCAGCAACAGGGGGTGCTGGCGGGGCCAGTGCTGGAGTCCACGGTGGCGGTACTGGTAGGCACATCCGCTGTAGCCGATGACTGCTGCGGTGACGGCCCAGTCCAGGAACCTGCCAAGCCAGAACGACAGACGGCGGCGTGAGTAGAGCAGGAACACCGCATACCGCCGTGAAGCCTTCGCACCGAACGCGAGCCCGGCCATGAGCCCGAACGCGACTCCGAAGCGGACCACGAACGCGCCCCGAACTCGAAGCCGGAGGCGAGGTTTCTGCGTCCTTGAGCGGGTTGTGCAGACTCATAGAGTGTCGGTTGGGATGGCGAACGCTCCGGCCATGACGGCAAGTGCGCTGGTCAAGGTGATGCCTGCTGGCGCCGAGGGTGTTATCCAGGCGAGGCGGAGGACGGTGAGGGTGCTCAGAAGGGCGCCGGTGATCCGGACGCGGATGCGCCCGCGAGGGGCCAGAGGGTGTGGAGGACCAGGTCGGTGGCCTCCGCCATTGTGGGGGTCGCCGACAGCGGGAAGCGTGCCGGTGGGGTCGAGGTGGGTGGCGAGGTGGTGGAGCCAGCGGTGGACGTCTTGTGGGGTTCAGCCGCCCGGGGGGGTTGGGCGTGGTGCGGGTAGTGGCGAGGATGTAGCCAGAAGGTGGCGGTCCAGGGTGTCGGCGTCGCGGAGGGTGAGGAGTTCGGCGGAGCGGCGGTGACCGTGGTGGCGTCGTCGGCCGGCCCGAGGCGGACGGCGTCCAGCAGCCCGCACCAGGAGGTGCGGCCCGATTCGAGGGCCGCGACGAGGAGTAAGGCCAGCCTGGGATCAGCTGGTCGGTGCGGCGGCCGTGGACGTGGCAGAAGAGCCGGTCAGGGCTGGTGTTCGCGTCGGGACGCAGCCAGTTGGAGACGTCCACCGCCGGCGCGAAGGGGCCGTCGGTGATGGCCAGTGCCCGGCGCATGCGGGCCGGTTCGCACCACCCCTTGTCCAGAGCCGCGTACAGGGCGCCGTGCCCGCGCCGCATCTCATGCGCGAGGGAAAGCTCGACCAGCGTCTTGACCGAGCCATCGGTGCACAGCACCGCCGTCGGTCAGCTCGAAGAGCCCGTCCGCGCGGGCATGCAGGCTCTCGTAGAACTCAACCCGAAAGCGGGACAAGACGCTCAACGCCTGGCTCGCGGGCGGGGTGGCAGGGAGACTCATGAGCAGCGGCCGTTCTCTCGTGCTTCGTGACTCGGCATCTCGAAGCGTGGAGAACGGCCGCCCCCGGTGTCCCGGGAAGGACCGCAGATCAGCAGGTCGGGTGACCTGCGAGGCCGAACGTCAAGCTCAGCCCCAACTGGTGCAGTTGCCGTCGGCGTAGCCCGCGCAGGTCTTCACCTGGACGTCTCGTATCGGCGCCCACACGTTCCTGATCGGATCGGCGTTCACGGCGTTGTAGTACGTCTTCGTGGTGTTGCCAGAAGCGGTGTTCAGCCGTACGTCCTCGTGCCAGTGCCAGCCCTCCACCTCGTTCTCCCAGTGCCGGAACCGGATATAGATCCTGGCGGACTCGCCGTCCGCAGCCGTGTCCTGGACGGATCCGGTGATCTGCGCGTCCCAGGTGTTGTTCCAGCAGATGACCCAGGACGACTTGGCCCCGTGGATCTGCTGCGTGCCGGTGCGGTGGTTGGGCCACGACGCCTCGTGGCACGCGTCGAACGCGGACGTGCTGCGCTCGATCGTCAACGGTGTGCCCGAGGCGACGGCCGGTGTGGCGACGAGCAGGACGATCGCACTCGCCGTCACTCCAAGCGGGCCGGCCACGTGGGAGTAGCTGCTTCTCATGTGGTGACCGTCCTCCAGGATCCGCAGGTGTCCAACAGGATCTCAGCCGGGCCCGCCTCGCCGGCGCAGACCCGGAAGGACACGGTGACGCCCTCGGGGAAGTTCACGTCCTCGGTCGTGGCAGTGCCCACCCCCGATGTGGCCCAGACACTGCCGAAGTCGGTTCCACCCCGGCTCCAGAACAACACGGCGCTGTGCCCGTCCTGGTTGTTGTCCTGAACCTTGAGCTGTTCCCATGTGCTGGGGTCGTAGAACCACCCCGTGCCGCACCGGCGCAGGGACCCGTCCATGACGTCTTTGGTGTATCCGCAGTAGTTGACGGAGTACTCCGGGGCCGCCATGGCCGGCGGCGCGAGCATGAGGCTCGCCGCAGCGGCGCCGAGAGCCACCCCGTAGCGTGCTGTCTTCATCGTGAGCCCTTCCCTCAAAGCCCGACACAGGCTCGTTTGAGGCCGTCGTCGGCGGGAGTGAGGTAGCTGGTGCGCACGCAGAGCGAGCTGCCCGACTTGAAAGTCCGGTTGGCCACGAAGGTCTTGTACTCCGCCTTGCCCTCGGCGGCCCAATTGCCCTCCACATCGCACCGCCCGGTGCCCCGGATCGAATACGGGCTTCCGCTGCTGAGCGTTCCGGTGAGGGAGAAGTACATGTAGACGTCACTGGGGTTGTTCAGCGAGCCACCGCAGTGATCGCTGAGGCGGTCCGACCTGTACTCATGCGTCGCGAACACCTTCGACACAAACGTGCCGGTGTGATACACCGTGATGCACGCTGTGCCGATTTCAGGGTTGTACACGCACGCACTCTTCGTTGATTCCGCGTGCGCTGCGGTCGGCATGACAGCAAGGGTCAGGCCCCCGCTGAGAAGAACTGTCGCGGCCAGCTGCCAGACACGTCTGAGCATCGTGTTTCCTTTCCATCGATGTAATGCCGGTTTCCGTCTTGGTCACCGCTTCCATCAGTGAAGGTTGGGGCCGGGGACTTCGTCGGCCTGGAGGCGGCGAAGTCGGCGTGCGCCCGGTAGATGCCGGCCACCGCAGGGTTCCGTCTCGGTTGTGCTTCAGCACAGGCGCCAGCCTTTGGTCCAGGGGTGATCCCGGCACCACAGGCGCCCGTCCGTGCCGCGGGTTGAGACGCCAAAGGGGTAGGCGTACGCACCGTTCGGTGTGGCGTGGGCCGCCTGTCCTCCCAAGGAGTGCCAGCCGCCGCTGCCCTTCCAGGCGTGCCAGATGGCGTAATCGGTGCCCACCACGAAGTACTCGACGTTCCCACCACCCCAGTCGAGGTCGGAGGCGAGGAAGTCGCAAATTGCATATCCGGTATAGCCGTAGGCAGTGACAGCACAGGCCGACGCCGTTTGCTCACCGTTCGCCGCAGTGGGTGCGGCGGCCGCCACCACCGGGACCGCCACACTGGTGCTGCTGCGCGCGGTGCCCTCGCGCGCCGGGGCGGCTGCTGCCGGCGGCACGACCGCGGCGAGCAGCAGCGCCAGCAGGGACACGATCCCCCACACGTGCCCGGTGGTGCTGCGACCGCGCTGATTCACCTTGTTGGTCAAGACCGAACCCTCCCACTTGATGTGCCGCTCCGCTGAGGGCGGCCGTTTCGAGGCGTTGGCGGGTCCGTCCCCCGCGTGCCCTCGGCATGCCGGCCCGATCACCATTTCCACCAGTTGTAGATGGCGTTGTTGGCGACGTAGGTCGGCGGCCCGCCGCTCCCGGTCCAGTAGGACTTGTTGTCGTAGTAGTTCCAGTACCACTGCTGGTAGGAGCCGCTGGTGATCTCGGGGATGACGTCATGTTCTATGCCTTGCCCGGCGCGGTAGATGACCGTGTGGCCGGCGCCGCTCATGCCGACGGCGGACTCGTTGTCCACAACGTCATCGTCCTCGGCACCGACGAGGGTCCAGTCGGTGCCCTGGGCCGACTGGGGGGCGTTGTACAGCCATGTGTTCAGCAGCCACGATCCGGGGGCCATCTCGGCACATTGAGTGAAGACGGGAGAGCAGGCTGATCCCAAGCCGGTGCCCTTGTGAGGGGTGGAGAGCGTCACCACGTCCTCGATGTAGAGATAGGGCGGCCAGCCGCTTTCTTTACGAGCCACGCCGGTGAGCGCCGCCCGGGTCACCAGTCCGCCCATGGAGTGGGCAACCACGTCGACCGATACATTGTTCTTGGAGTAGGAGCTGTAGATGTTCCAGGCGAGAAGCCTGCCCAGTTCCCTGATGGAGACGTCCCGCGTACCGTCGAGGATCTTGGTGTTGCAGTTGGTGTCACCGCTGTAGAAGCTGACGGTGTGGTACGTCCCGGTCCACCCGTAGGACCGCATGGCCTCGCCCATGGCGCGCCAGTACCCGTTCCAGCAATCGTGGTGATCGCGGACGAACGTGAAGCCGGGTACGAAGTACACGGGTCGGGCCGCGCTGTTGTCCCGTACCGGCGCAGCGCTGGCCGGTAAGGCGCTGGACAGGGCAATCAGCATGGAAAGAACGAGTGCGACACCTGACCGAACAACGAAACCACCCTTCATACATGACGCTCCTTCATCGCGGCTTTCCGGGAATTTCGGGGACGGTGCCGAGTACGGCAGCCGTGGCATCGCGTCTACGCATGTATCTCCTTCTTTCGCAGGGCTGTTCCACTTCACGGGGCGTGCTGCGGGATCGGCATCCGCCGGTGTCGCTTCCTGGCGGATGCCGATCCTTGCTCCCCCTGCACCGAGCCCCGAGGGGCTCGCAACACCGAGTTCAGCGGTCCGCCGCATTGTTTGGCAGGACTGTTCCGGCGCCCAAACAATGGCCGGACACGATCTTTCCGGGGACGTGAGGGGTGCATAGGTTGGCCGCTCCGCGTGGTGCAGGCGCGGCTGGCGGAGGTGGGGTGTGGCAGGGCGACGTGAGGTACCCGTGGATCCGGGGGCGGGTCCGGTGCAGCAGTTCGCTTTCGCGCTGCGCAAGCTGCGCGCCGAGTCGGGCGGCATCACCTACCGGGTGCTGGCGCAGCGGGCCGGATACTCGATCACGACGCTGTCGCAGGCAGCCGCCGGTGAGCAGTTGCCCACGCTGCCGGTGGCGTTGGCCTACGCGGCGGCGTGTGGGGGTGATGCGGCAGAGTGGGAGGCACGGTGGAAGCAGGCCGTGGACGAGGTTGCCGTCCTGGGCCACGCAGATGACGGGGAGGACGCGGAACCGCCGTACAAGGGATTGGTGCGGTTCGAGACCGGTGACAGTGCACGGTTCTTCGGCCGTGACAGGCTCACCGCCGGCCTCTTGGACCTGCTGCGCCGCCAGAGGTTCGCGGCGATGTTCGGCCCGTCCGGCAGCGGCAAGTCCTCCTTGCTGCGCGCCGGTCTGATCCCCGCCCTCCAGCACACCCAGGCGCCGGACCTGTGCCTGGCCGCCATCCGCATCCTCACCCCTGGCCCGCACCCGGCCCGCACCCACGCCCGCGTGTTCGATCCCGACACCAGACCGGAGACGACAGCCGCGGACACGTTCGTGATCGTCGACCAGTTCGAGGAGGTTTTCACTCTCTGTCACGATCCGGCCGAGCGAGCCCGCTTCCTCGACCTGCTGCTGACCGCCCGCCAACCCGAGAGCCGGTTACGCGTACTCATCGCGGTGCGCGCCGACTTCTACGGCCACTGCGCCGAACACTGCGACCTGGCCGACGCGCTGCGTGACGCCAACCTGCTGGTCGGTCCGATGACACCGGCCGAACTGCGCGAGGCCATCGTCAGGCCGGGCACTGTGGCCGGCCTGACCGTGGAGCGCGCCCTGACGTCCCGTCTGGTCGAGGAAGTCGCCGACGCCCCGGGCGGGCTGCCGCTGCTGTCACACGTGCTGATGGAAACCTGGCGGCGCCGCCGCGGCAAGGCCATGACCCTGACCGGCTACGAAGCAGCCGGCGGTCTCGAGGGCGCGATCGCCAAGACAGCCGAGAGTGTCTACCGCCGGTTCACCAAAGCCCAGGCAGCCGCGGCGCACCGCCTGCTGCTGCGCCTGGTCGCCCCGGGCGAGGGCACCCCAGACGCCCGCAGGACCGCCGACCGCGAGGAGCTTCAGGCGACTGGCAGACAGGAGACCGAAACCGATCAGGTTCTGGAGGCCTTCGCCGGGGCGCGGCTGCTCACCCTCGACGGCGACACCGTCGAACTCGCCCACGAGGCTCTGTTGACCGCCTGGCCCAGGTTGCATGGCTGGATCGAACAGGACCGCGAACGCCTGCGTTTCCACAGGAGACTTACTGAGGCGGCCCGAGCATGGGATGAGCTGGGCCGCGATGCGGGAGCCCTGTACCGCGGCAGCCGTCTCGTCGCTGCCGAGGAATTCTTCAGCAGCGGCCCTGCTGAAGACCTGACCGCCCTGGAGCACCAGTTCCTCACCGCCGGCACAACCGCACGTGATCAGGAAGAGCGCGCCGCGATCCGTACCACCCGGCGCCTGCGCACCCTCAACACCGCCTTGTCCGCACTGCTCGTCCTTGCCCTCACCGCCGGCCTGGTTGCCTGGCAGCAGAGTCGGACCAGCGACCAGCAGCGCCAGGCCGCCGATTCCGCCCGGAAGGTTGCCCTGTCCCGGCAGTTTGCCGCGCAGTCTGCCGCCCTCAGCGCCACGAACTCCGACCTTGCCTCACTGCTGGCCATCCAGGCCTACCGGACCAGCCCGACGGCTCAGGCGGTGGAGAGTCTCTACGCCGCCGCCGCTGTACCTCTCCGGCACAGGCTCACCGGGCACCCTGGCCCTGTGGTCGCGGTGGCATTCAGGCCGGACGGGCGCACCCTGGTCACTGGCGACAACGCCGGCACGATAAGGCTGTGGGACACCAGTGCCGGCCACCTCCGCAAGAACCTGCCCGGAACAGACGCCGATCTCGCCGCGGTCTTCACCCCGGACGGCCGCACCATGGCCATCGCCGACCCAGACGGGGTGAAACTGCGGGACACCAGCACTGGCCGCACCCGCAAACGGCTGGCCAAGCAAACCGTTGACTCAGGTCTCATGGCGTTCAGCAGGGACGGTCGCACCCTGGCCATTAGCACGTTCGGACAGAAGGTGGAATTGTGGGACGCCACCACCGGGCGCATCCGTGCAAGGCTGGCCGAACAGACCAATGACGTGAGTTCGTTGGTGTTCAGTCCGGACGGGCGCACTCTGGCCACCGGCGGCTTCGACGGCGGGGTGAAACAATGGGACGCGGCCACCGGCCGACTCCGCCGAAGCCTGCCCGGACACACCACCGCGATCGTCTCGCTGGCGTTCACACCGGAAGGCCTCACTCTGGCCATTGCCGATTCCAGCGGAGTGGAACTGCGGGACGCGGCCACCGGCCGACTCCGCCAGGGCCTTGCCGGATACACCGCCCCTGTCGTCTCGATGGTGTTCAGTCCGGACGGCCGCACCCTGGCCACCGGAAGCAGCGATGACACTGTCCGGCTGTGGGAGACGGACACCGGCCGCCTCCAACGAAGCCTTCCCGGACACACCGGCCCAGTCCGTGTTTTGGAGTTCAGTCCGGACGGCCGCACCCTGGCCACCGGGGCTGAAGATCGCACCGTGCGGCTCTGGGACGTGGCCGCCGACCAGCCCCAGCCCCTCTTTTCCGATTCCCTCAAGGAGACCGTCTCCATGGTGTTCAGCCCGGACGGGCGCACCCTGGCCACGGGAAGCATCGGCGATCAAGCAGTGCAGTTGTGGAACATGACCACCGGCCGTCTCCGCACAGGCCTACCCCTGTCCGCCAACGCCAGGCCCTCCATGGCGTTCAGCCCGGACGGGCGCACCCTGGCCACCGGAAACCTGGTCGACGGCGGGGTGAAGCTGTGGGACGCAGCGACGGGCCGCTACCGCAGGAGCCTGGCCGGATACAGCGATGACGCGGGAAGACTGGCGTTCAGTTCGGACGGTCGCACCCTGGCTACCGGCAGCGCTGCCCGCGGAGTGGAGCTGTGGGACACAGCCACCGGCCGTAGCCGCAGGAACCATCCCGGACACCACGGCACTGTGTTCTCGATGGCGTTCAGTCCGGACGGCCGCACCCTGGCCATCACCGGTGAGGATCGCACCGTGCAACTGTGGGACACAGCCACCGGCGACCCCCGGATCGCGCTCGCCGGACACACCGGCGCTGTGCTCTCAGTGGCGTTCAGCCCGGACGGCCGCACCCTAGCCACCGGCGGTGAGGATCGCACGGTGCGGCTGTGGGACACCGCCACCGGCCGCAGCCGCAGTCGCCTGACTGGCCACACCGCTCTGACCGGCGCGTTGGCGTTCAGTCCGGACGGCCGCACCCTGGCCAGCGGCAGCGACGACACCACGGTGCGGCTGTGGGACACAGCCACCGGCGTCACACGGGTCACCCTCGCTGGACACACCGGCGCTGTGCTCTCGGTAGCGTTCAGTCCGGACGGCCGCACCCTGGTCACGGGCAGCACAGACCAGACCGTACGCCGGTGGAACGTGGACCGATCCACACCCACCACAGCGATCAGCAAGATCTGCCGCGCCATCGGCCGCAACATCACCACACAGGAACGCTCGGCGTACATGCCGGACCAGCCGCCACATGTCACGTGCCCAAACTCAGGTCCGTGATCAGCCGGTCCTTGTGTGGACCGGGCGGTGCGGTGGCGCACGCCCGGGGCCCCTGCGAGCGAACCGGTGTGCTGACGGCCGCCCGGCGGATCCGTACGGGCGTCAGGACATGCTGCCCCGGCACACCTTCCCTCGGGCCGGGGTGCGGCCTGTGCGGAGGTATTGGTCGACTGTCTCCGTGACGCAGCGGTTCTGCGGGTATGTGCCGTGGCCCTCCTCCTTGGCCGTCAGGAGCACGCCGACACCGTCGCCCAGGGCGCGGGCCATGTGGCGGGCGCCGGAGTATGGGGTAGTCGGGTCGCCGGTGCCGCCGACCACCAGGATGGGGGCCGCGCCGTCGGCGTTCACCTGAGGCGTGGCACGCTCGCCGTCGAACGGCCAGTCGTAACAGAGGTAGACGCCGTTGGACCAGGCCGCGCCGAAGACGGGTGAGGCGGCTTTGATGCGGGCCGCGTCCCTGTCGAGGCGTGCGAAGTCGGGGCGCAGGCTGGAGTCCGCGCAGGTGATCGCTGTCTGGGCGGCGACGCTGCTGTCGCTCGGGGTCGCCGCGTGGTCGGCGGAACCGATGTCGCTCGGGGTCGCCGCGTGGTCGGCGGAGCCGATGTCGCTCGGGGTCGCCGCGTGGTCGGCGGAACCGATGTCGTCCGCGCTCTTGCTCAGCGGACGGCCGTCGTTGTGGTCGATCAGCGCGGTGAGGGCCTTGGCGAGCGGCGACCAGCCGTCTGTGCCGAGGTCTAGATGGTCGCTGACGGCGTACGCGAGGGCGTCGGCGTCGAGGTTCCTTCCGCCGCCGACCGGGGCGGGCTTCTTCTCCAGGCGGTCGGCCAGACGCGCCATGCGTCGCGCGGCCTCCTCGGGCCCGTCGCCGGTCGGGCAGTGGCGGATCCGGGCCGCGCAGTGCGCAGCGAACCGGTCGAACGCCGCCTGGACCGCCTTGACTTGCGACACCTGCTCCTCGTCGAGGTCCTCGGTCGGATCGACGGACGCTTCGAGGACGAGCCGTCCGACGTGCGACGGGTACAGGTGGGCGTAGACCGCGCCGAGCGCCGTTCCGTACGAGACGCCGAAATAGTGCAGCCGCTCGTCGCCGAGGAGGTAGCGCATCAGCTCGAGGTCGCGCGCGGTGTGCGAGGTGCCGATGTACGGGAGGAGCGCCCCGGAGTGCTTCGCGCAGGCGGCAGCCCCGTCGTAACCGGTGTCGTCCTTGGTTTTTCCGCAGCGCACGGGGATCGTCGCGCCAACGCCGCGCGGGTCGAAGGAGACCAGGTCGTAGCGGTCGAGGAGCGGCTTGTACTGGTTGAGGAATTCGGGCAGTCCGCTCACGCCGGACACGCCGGGGCCGCCGAAGTTGAGGACGAGCGAGCCGATGCGCCGGGCGTTCGGGCCGGTGGCCTTGCGGCGGATCAGAGCGACGTCGATGGTCTTGCCGTCTGGTTTCCGGTAGTCGAGCGGGGACTTCATGGAGGCGCAGTCGTAGCCCGTGCGCGCGGTGGGCGGCGAGGTGCAGCGGGACCAGTGGAGGTGCTGGCCGGTGGTGAGCGCGGTGGGCAGACCGGCGGGCGGGTTGTGCGCGGTGAACTCCGTACGCGGCTCCGCGCTCCGGCCTGGAGCGTCGCGCTGGAGCCAGGCGCCGACGGCCCCGATCGCGACAAGGACGACCACGGCGATGATGCGCACGCCCACCGAGAGGCCCGGTCTGCGGCTTCGTATCGTATGTGCGTCACTCATTGAACTCCCCGTGCTCCCGCCCCTGGACGCCCGCCCCGTGCCCGCATGCACGTACCCGTGATCGTCCGATCGTCGAATGAGTGCAGGGTACAAGCCGCCTCCGACTGCTCGGCTCGCGAGAGTGTCCAGAAATTCGGACCGCCCGCGGATCGGCCAACTGCACCACCAGCAGGGCGATGTCGCCCAGGTGGCGGCGGTGCACCCCGGCCACCAGGTCGCCCGGTTTCGAGGTGTGCCGTGACGTGCCGCGCCGCGGCAGGCCAGCGCACCTCATGCGGGTGCGGGCGGCGCGTCCTGGCTTGATGCGGCGTACTCGGCAGCCGACTCGACGTCCTTGGGCGCGGCCCAGCCGTCGTAGCGGGTGCCCAGGGCAGTGGTGGTCGTTCTGGGCACGAGGCGGCCGTGCAGGACATCGGCAACGAACTCCGTCAGGTCCCGTTCCTCACCGTGGTCCCAGCCGACGTGGACAGGACCGTGCCAGAACGGACTTGGGTCGCAGACCTCCGCGCAGGCCACGACGCTGAAGCTGCTCACGAGCGGATACAGATGGCTCCACGGCCCGTCAGGCGCCGCAGGACGGTACGCGCGTGTCGTAGTAGGCGCCAGGTACGGCTTGCGAGTGTGGATGCCACCCCGCATCGCCTCGTAGCCCCGGCCGCTGCAGGAACGAACGGACCAGCTCCTCGACGAACCGCTGCCCCAGCCTCCGGCCCGGGCGCTGTCGGCCACCGACACCGCCTCCAGTTCGACGAGCGACCTCGACAGCCTCCAAGGACTCCTGACAAGAGTGGTGGGCTTGACCTGGTCAGCGGTCGGTGTCGTGCACGAGGCCGCCGGGTAGCAGGACGCGGTCAGCCGCGCGATCGCACGCGATAAACACGGCGACGCAGACGATTATCCCCGGGATACTGGTCGCCCATGGATGAGGTCAAAGTAGTCGTCGCCCATTCCGAGCGCGCGACCCTGCGCGTCGGCGATGTGTTCCTGAAGGTGGACGCCGATCAGACGCGCGTCGACGTCGAGGTCGAGGCGATGTCCCTCGCGCCGGTCCCGACCCCGAAGGTCCTCTGGCGCAAGCCGCCCGTGCTCGCGATCGCCGCACTCCCGGGGACGACGCTTGGGCGCCTCGGCGGGCCCTCGACCGGGTCGTCGGCGGCGTGGGCCGCGGCGGGCGCCGCCATCCGGAAGCTGCACGACGCGCCGCTGCCGACCCGGCCCGGCCGGGCCGGCCGGAGCATCGTCGCGCTGACGGCGGAACTCGACGACGAGTGCGAGTTTCTCGTGACGAACGGCCTCCTGCCCGCTGACCTGGTCACCCACAACCGCCAGGTCGCCGAGGCCGCCCTCCGGCCGTGGACTCCGGCGTTCACGCACGGCGACCTGCAGATCGCGCACGTCTTCGTCGACGGCGACGAGGTCACGGGCATCATCGACTGGTCCGAGGCGGGCCAGGGTGATGCCCTGTACGACCTCGCCACCTTCACGCTCGGACACAAGGAGCACCTCGACGACGTCGTCGCCGGCTATGGCACCGCCGTCGACCTCGACGTGATCCACGCGTGGTGGTCGTTGCGAAGCCTGCTGGCGGTTCGCTGGCTGATCGAGCACGGCTTCGACCCGTTCGCGCCGGGCTGTGAGGTCGACGTGCTGAGATCCCGGATGTGAAGCTGCGCGGGCCCGACTGCTACGAATGCGTTCTGACGCATCGAGCAGGCCATCCCCTGGGGCGCATCGCCTGCCCTTACGCTCGACAAAGTGCGGGGCTCAGTCGTCGCCAGCAGATGACGGCGCAGCCGAGGATGACGAACGCGTGGTGGATGTCGTCGCGGATCTCTCGGTGGAGCGGATCGCTGACCTGCTGGAAGCCCGCCCGGAGGCGGCGGTTTAGGCGATTCCGGCCGCCGCTCACCACTACTGCCACAGACCAGAGCGGCCGGGGCGGCCTGGGGTCAGCCGGGGGTCGCGGACAGGGAACGGACATGAGTACGAACCCAGTCGGTGATCTCCCCGACCGGAGTGCCCGGCGTGAACAGGGCAGCTACACCAAGCGCCCGCAATGGCGCAATGTCGGCCTGCGGAATGATGCCACCGCCGAACACCACAATATCGGCGGCATCCCGCTCCCTCAAAAGACCAAGAACATCAGCGAACAACGTCATATGAGCGCCCGAGAGCACCGACAGACCGATACCGTCCGCATCCTCCTGCACAGCCGTCTCCACAATCTGACACGCCGTCTGATGCAGACCAGTGTAAATAACCTCCACACCCGCATCACGCAACGCACGCGCAATTACCTTCGCACCACGGTCATGCCCGTCCAACCCGGGCTTCGCCACCACAATCCGCAGAGCAGAACTCGACCCAGAAGCCATACCTCACCCTCCACTCGAAGCAACACCCGCCACACAACCAGACACGGAACTCACAAACACCACCCCACCCAACGCGCACCGGAGGCCGGGCGGCCGGAGAGCCGGCAGTCATGTGTCCACGTCTCTGCTCAGTCCGACCCGCCGCACACGCGAGCCCAGTCCCCCACTCTGACCCCCACCGCTCAACTCCCACTGGAACAAACCCCACACCACCCAGAACCGCACAGAAAGCAGGAGCGAAGCGAAAGCAGGTCGAGTGCGGGCGCCGGAACGGAAACGGGCCCACACCCGGCCAAGGAGAGAAGGGCGAGGCCGCGGCCTCTTCCACGGCTCCGACTACGCCGATTTGCAACGCGGCTTCACCGTGCGGAACCCGACTCCGTGCTCACGCGTCAAGGCCCAATACGAGATCCCGTACAAGTAACGAGGCGGATCGCGCGTACAGATCGCATTTGTACCTCGGTGGCATCCTCGCCCCCTCACCGCGGCGAGCACTTTTATGCTCCAGCCACAAGCCTCCGGGGCGTTGCCGGAATTCTCTACTGCTACAGCGCATTCGTCACCGGCTGGATGCGGGACCGGTAGGCGCCCGGGGGCCCGCTGTCAGAGTCCTGCGGCCGGTCGCCGCCAACAGGGCGATCAACGCCAGCACTGCCAGGAAAATCAGCACGAGCAGCAGGACCGTCAGGATCGTGGGGTGGTTCCAAAGAGCGAACACCAGGGCCAGGACCAGCAGGACGCCGATCGTGAGCCATCGCCGGTTGTTCGCAATCCACGTCCCCACCCGGCCGGTGTGGATGTCGCGGGTGTCCGCCCATCGGGCCACGGAGTCGGCGGTGCGCTCGGAGGTGCCCCGCACGGCCCGTGCCCCTCGGCCGGGCCCGACGAAATAGGCGCCGAGAGCGACCACCACGCCGAGCACGATCACGGTGCGCAGCGTGACCCGCAGGAAGTGCAGGAGATGGTCGAACACGGCTGCCGCGGCTGCCTCCGACTGCACCTGCGGGGGCAGATGATCCAGGTAGAACCGGCGGGCGACAACAAGGCCGATGGCGACGACCAGGGCCGCTCCGGCACTGCCCAGCGCGATCTTCACCAGGGCGCGTCTGCGCTGGTACGCGAGGAATACGCCTGCTGCCCCGAGGAACACCGTCAGCACCGGCATCCACGTGCCGACCACGTCCAGGGCGTGTGCGGCACCCTGCATTCGCTTGAGCTTGTCGGACTTGAAGAGAACCATCTGCTTGTCGGTATCGGGGATGTTCTTGGCGGGCGTCACGCCGGCGTCGACGAGTTCCTGCCTGACCCGGTCGACGGCGGTGCCG
This sequence comes from Streptomyces sp. NPDC005485, assembly GCF_040606085.1. Lineage (NCBI taxonomy): Bacteria > Bacillati > Actinomycetota > Actinomycetes > Kitasatosporales > Streptomycetaceae > Streptomyces > Streptomyces sp. NPDC005485. The sequence continues at coordinate 20,172 of NZ_JBEXDZ010000036.1, forward strand.
ACGTCGAGGGTCACGGTGCCATCGTCGACTCCGACCGCCCCGCGCCCTTTCCCGGTCAGGGCGTGCACGACAGCCGAGTGTGCGGCCCGGTTGGCGCCGGTCCACACCTTCTCGAACCTGTCGCTCTGGACAAAACGCGTCGCCACCTTCTCCGCGGCACCGGTCACGGCCGCGTCCAGCTGTGGGGCCAGCCCCTTCACAGCCTGGGCCGCCGTCGGCGGCAGGCCCTGCGACTGCAGCCACGCTGCGAGCTCGGCGGTGACCCGCTTGCCGTCGACCCGTACGTCGACGGCTTGGACGATTCGGTTGCGCGCAGCCTCCTCGATCGCGGGATCGGAAGCGAGTGGTTTGACCGTGTCGACGTAGCGATCCGTGTCGAGCGCGATGTCGTGCACCCACACGGTGAGCACGGATACGGGGACCAGGACGCAGGCGAGCACGATCAGAACCGCCGAGGCCACTTTCCGACCGATCCTGCCGGCCAGATGCGACCTGCCGGCCGGCGGTGAGCCCTCCTGGGCAGGATCCTGCGATGGTTCCCGCGGGCTGGTCATCCGTCCTCCAGAACTGGGGGGGGCGCGGCCTGTCGTGGCTGGCATCGGTATCCATTCCTCCTCATCGCTGCGGAGACGGCATCCCGGGATGCGCCATTCGGAGTGTCCTGAAGCATCGTCCGGCACCGCTGGTCGGTGTGCGTGGCGCCGTTTCGCACCGCATGGACACTCGGCGATACGGGAGTCCGCCCAAACAGTCCTCTTCGGGCGGGGAAGTGGGGCGCTCGGCGCCCCGCCCTCGGAGCGGGGCGCGAGAGTGGGAGTCCAAACACCGGCTTCGGCAGTGTCGTCGGCTGGAGAGCCCCGCCGCAGAAGGCCTGCCCACGCCACTGTGCCGGGAGCGGGCTCCGACACCCTCGCCGTGTCTATCCGACGCAGGAACGTACCGAGGTCGGAACATATGCAGACTGAAACCCGAGATCCCGATTGGTGCCTAATGTCGGACGCTGGATCAGGTAGGCGGTGCTGCGCTCCTTCCCGGGGCGGGTCACCCCCACGCGTGGACGTGAGCGTGCCATCCGCGCCCCCGGCAAGCGCGTGGGCAGTTGGCATGGTGCACGTGCCCGGCGGTCTGTTCCTGATGGGCTCGGAAGGCGACTGGGTTGTGCCCGAGGACGGTGAGGGCCCCGTTCACGCGGTCCGACTCGCGCCCTTCTGGATCGACCGCTGTGCCGTCTCCAACGCGGAGTTCCAGGACTTCGTCGATGAGACCGGACACGTCACGGATGCCGAACGCTTCGGCTGGTCGTTCGTTTTTGCCGGGCTTCTTCCGGCCGACTTCCCCGAGACCCGGGCCGTCACCGAGGCACCGTGGTGGCGCCAGGCGTACGGGGCGTGCTGGCGCCACCCCGAGGGGCCGGAGTCCGATGTACACGACCGGGCCGAGCACCCGGTCGTCCATGTCTCGTGGGACGACGCCACCGCCTACGCCGCCTGGACCGGAAAGCGGCTGCCGACCGAGGCGGAGTGGGAGTACGCCGCGCGCGGCGGCCTCGAACAGGCGGTGTTCCCCTGGGGTGACGAGCTGGAGCCGGCCGGTGAGCACCGGATGAACGTCTGGCAGGGCACTTTCCCCGACCACAACACCGTCGCGGACGGCTGGTACGGCACGGCGCCCGTCGCCGCGTACCCTCCGAACGGTCACGGCCTGCACAACATGTGCGGCAACGTCTGGGAGTGGTGCGCGGACTGGTACTCGCCCGCCTACTACGCGCGCAGTCCGCAGGACGGTCCGCCCGGCCCGTCGTTCGGCGTACAGCGGGTGATCCGCGGTGGCTCCTACCTCTGCCACGCCTCTTACTGCCGCCGCTACCGCGTAGCCGCCCGCAGTTCCAGCACCCCCGACAGCAGCACCGGCAACCAGGGGTTCCGCTGCGTCCTCGACGACACATCAGCGAGGTCACAGTGAGTGGTGGCAGTGCGTGGGCCGGGGCTTCCATGGCCGCCGTCACGGCGGGTACGCGCTCTTCTCGCGGCGGCTGTCGGCGACCGCCGTGTCGGGGCCGATGGTGTTCGTCGGCTTCGGGGTGGCCATCGGGCCGATCGGGCTCGACCTTTTCGAACTGGAGCACGCCGCGGGACCTGTGCTCACCCTGGTCGAAGCGGCCCTGACGCTCGTCCTGCTGACCGACGCGATGACCGTACGCCGAAAGGATCTGCGCGTCGGCGGGTTCCTCCCCGGCCGGCTGCTGGGGATCGGGCTGCCGTTGACCATCGGGGCCGGCTGACTCCTCGCGTGGCCTCTGCTGCCGGGGCTGACCGCGTGGGAGTTGGCGCTGGTCGGGACGATCCTGGCCCCGACCGACGCGGCTCTGGGCAGGACGGCTGTCTCCAGCCCGCGTGTCCCCCCGCTCGTGCGCAGTGGTCTCAACGTCGAGAGCGGCCTCAACGACGGTATGACGCTGCCCTTCTTCGTGCTGTTCCTCGCGGCTATGTCCGGAACCAACGCCTCACAGGAGGGAGTTGCCGGAGTCTTCTGGCGCGCGCTCGTGGTCAGCACCGCGCTGGGGCCGGCGGTCGGCGGACTCGGCGGGTGGCTCTTGTCCTGGGCGCGCAAGCGGGGCTGGGTCAGCCGTGACTGGGGGCAGATGTTCGTCTTGGCCCTGGCCGCGGGCTCTTACACGCCGGCCGTCATCGTTGACGGGAGGGTTCATCGCGGCCTGGGTGGCCGGCTTCGCCTTCGGTGTCTCCCAGCGCCGGAGCACGGCAGTGGAGGTACCGGACGACGGCGAGGACACCGCAGAGCTTGCCGAGCAACTCGCCGAGTTTCTCGCCTCCTTGAGCTTCCTGGTCTTCGGGGCCGTCCTGCTCGGTCCGGCACTGGAGCACCTCGACTGGAGGATCCTCACGTACGCCGAACTGAGCCTCACCGTGGTCCGGATGCTGCCCGTCGCCCTCTCTCTGGTCGGGACCAGTCTGGCCCTCCCCACGGTCGCCTACATCGGATGGTTCGGGCCGCGCGGACTCGCCTCCGTCGTCTTCGGGCTGCTCGTGGTGGAGGAGCACGTCCAGGGGGTTCAGTTGCTGGGCCGGGCGATCGCGATCACCGTCGCGCTGAGCATCCTGCTGCATGGCATGTCTGCCACCGTTCTCGCGAATCGGTACGGCGCCTGGCACCAGAAGGCTGCCGCAGGTCGGCCAGATCTGCGGGAGGGGATGCCCGACGAGGGCTTCACCGCGCGGTAGGGCACAGGACGAGCTACGGAGGAATCACGGGTGGCGACATCACCAGGCGTCGCAGTAGTCCCACGCAACGGTGGGCGGCCCGACTGGCGATCGCGGCGGTGGTCGCCGCAGTGGTCCTGCCGCTGGCGGTCGCGGGTTTCAAGAGCCTGGGCCGGCCGCCATCGCGCTGACCGGACTTGCCGTCAGCGCCGCCGGACTGTGGTGGGCTCTCAGCCGTAGGGGTCTGATCAGATGGCACGCGGTGGTCCTGGCGGCGGCCGCGCAGATGGCGTTGACCGGGCTCTTTGTCGCCGTCGGCCTGTTCTTTCTCGTGATCGTCATGCTCGCGTCATGGGCCGTGGCGTGCTTCGAAGGATGGACCGCGCTCGCCGAGGACGGCGGACAAGCCGCTCAGGCCGAACACCACCCCCCAACGCCCGGACGACCGCTCCTCATCCTGAATCCGCGCTCGGGTGGCGGAAAAGTCGGAAGATTCGGGTTGGAGGAGAAGGCCGAAGCACTCGGGGCGCCCAGGTCGTGCTGCTCGACACCGCGCACCCTCAAAATGTTGCCACGCTCGCACGCCACGCTCGGGCGGACGGCGAGGATCTGCTCGGCGTAGCCGGCGGAGACGGTACTCAGGCGCTCGCCGATGGTGTCGAACTCCGCATCGACCTGGGCCGCATCGCAGAGCGCACCTTCGTCAGCAATGTGTCGTTCGCCGCCTGTTTGAGGACGCGGGAGTGAGCATCGACTCCCCCAAGCCGTGCCCGTGAGCAACCACACCTACAGCACAGGCGACCCGGCGGGCCTCGGGCGCCGTGAGCGGCTGAACGCGGGAGTCCTCGGTGTGCTGAGCAGCAAGGTCGACAACGCGATCCAGGCGGCCGACCTGCTGCGCGGCTCACTCGTCCGGGCTCACCACGATGACCGCACGGGAAATCGTCACTCACGCCGACGCGCCCGAGCCGGAGGTCGGCGTCGACGGCGAGGCGCTCTCCTTCCCGACCCCCGCCCACTGCACGATCAACCCTCGGGCTCTGCGCGTTCGTGCCCCACATAACCGCCCGGCGCACCCCGGCCGAAGACACGCCCGGACTGGCGGCACTCGAGCCGGCGCTGTCGCGCCGTTGAGTCAGCGGCGGAGCAGGTACCACACCAGCGCGGCGATCGCGGCGACGGCGAAGAACGCGAGCAATACCGTGCTCCAGTGCGCGTCGGCAACACGGAGGTCGGCAGCCAGTACGACCAGCACAATCGCGACCGGCACCGTGCACGCCAGCAGAACCCGCACTGCCACCAGGAGGAACCCCGGGCGCAGCGTGACACGCCTCCGCGCAGGACCGCCGACAGGCAGCACCTCCGTCCCCCCGTGCTGCGCGAAGTGCCGCGCGGAGACTCCGGCGAGCTTGTTCGTCGCGCGCCGGTACATCTCCGCGCACACCGGAACCCAGACGAACGGCACCACGAAACCGATGAGGACCAGCGCAATCGTGCCCGCCCACCCTGCAGCCCTGCGCATCTTCCCGCTCGGCTGATCCTGGGACGTGACCAGACCGATGAGGTACGCCTGTCTCCTGACGGTGCTCCACCAACTGACCCCGGGCCCGGCGTCGACGGCGGCAGGCCGTGCCTCCCGCAGCGCCGCCGCCGCCTCAACAACGGTCGGATAGACGCCCTGGATCACCAGCAGGTCGGCCACGACCGCTTCATCCCTGGGGTCACGACCGGACAGGGCCGCGAGTTCGAGCACCATCCGGAACTGGGCGAGCAACGCGCCACAGAACGCGATCGGCAGCAGTGCCATGAAAGGGCCGCCAAGGAAGGACCCTTCCGTGACGGATGAGCGAACGCCCCGCCGCACCACCTGGTGTCCCAGTTCCTCGGCGTCCGCTTCATGTCCCGGCAGCTCGGACCGCCGCTGAGCGATCCACTCGGCGGCCGGCGGGCCTAGGAACTCAACCGCGAACACGGCCATGCGCTCGGGCATGTGCCGGGGATCCGCCCGGACCGTACGCAGCAGTCTCCTGGCCGCGCCGGGAGTATGCCGCCCCGCTGGCTCGCCGTCGTTCACCCGCCGCAGGCTAGCCAACCGATCGCGTCCATCCGCCCTGTCGATCTCTTGCGGCAGCTGATTCACCCGGATGAAGCGCCCATGACGCGAGCCCCTGAGGGCGGTGACGGCTTCTCTGTGCGAGGAATGGACCGTGAATCATAAGCAGCTTGGGCAGTGGGCCAGGACGGCCCGGGGGATCCCTCGGCGGACGCCAGTGGTCCGGCTGATGCTTGGCCGGCTGATCAGCGTGAACTGGCTGGACGCCAGCGCGCGGCTGGCGGCTCAGACCTTCCTTGCCGCACTGCCGCTGCTCATCGTGCTGGCCGCGTTCGCGCCCAGAGGCGTCAAGGACGTGCTGGTCGACTCCGTTCAGGCCCTGTTCGGTGAGGACGCGCCGGTCGACGACATCCAGGAGACGTTCACCGCGCAGGGCGTCACGAAGGACACGTACGGAGCTGTCGGCATCGTCGTCGCGCTCATTTCGGCCACCGCGCTGAGCCGGGCCCTGCAGCAAGTCTGCGAGCGCTGCTGGGATCTGCCCAAGGGCGGCGCACGTCTGACCGCCTGGCGGTGGCTGGTGTGGCTGTTGGGATGGCTTGCCGCGCTGCTGTTCCAGGCTCCGTTGCGCCACGGTTTCGGCGGCGGCACCTGGCTCGGGGTCGTGCTCTCGCTGTCGACCGCCGTACTGCTGTGGTGGTGGACGCAGCATCTGCTGCTCGGTGCCCGCATCGGATGGATGCCGCTGCTGCCCGGAGCCGTTCTGGCGGGCGTCGGCATGGTGACGTTCGTCTATGTGTCAGGGCTGTTCATGCCGGCAGCCATGCAGCGAAGTCTCGCCCAGTTCGGATCTCTCGGCTACGTCTTCGCGCTGCTCTCGTGGCTGATCACGTGCAGCTGCGTGATCGTCACCGGCATCGCCCTCGGCCAGGTCACGGCTGTTTCAGGGCCGTTCCCGCGCCTGCTGGGCACTCCCGTGCAGAAGCCGTAGGTCCGTCAGCCCCTGAGGATTCGGTCCTTCTGGACGGCGAACTCCTCGTCCGAGAGCACACCTTGCTCGTGGAGTTTGCCGAGGCGTTCCAGATTGGTGATTGCTTCATCCGTCAGCCCTGAAGGGGCCGGCGGGCCCGGCGGCTCCTGGGCGGAGGCGCCTGCGTCCGGCACGGTCTGCTGTGCGGCGGTGCGCTCGGCCTGGTGTCGGGCGACCCGCCCGGAGACTGCGCTCGCCGTACCCGCGGCCACCGCCGTACGGGCGGCGACACCGACGAGCCCCGGACGCCCTCTACGTGCCAGGGGACGACCCAACATGGCCCTCACCTTCCCTTTCCTGTCTCGGTACACCGTTTACGCGGCGTTCTGGTACGCCTGCTCCACCACTTCGGCGGGGATGCGCTCGTGGGCGACGAGTCTGCCGCCGGCACGGCGGACGGCGCCCGCCATCCCGGCTGCCCAGGTGTCCTCCCACAGGAGAATGGCCGCCGACGAGTCGGGCACGAGTTCCTCGGCGATCAGCTCGAGATCCTCCTGGCTGAACAGTCCGCCGACATCCCCCTCGATTTCGTCGAAGACGGAGGCCTCCACGGGGTCGAGAGCATCGAGCTCGACGTAGGAGACGACGCCGTCGGCATCCTTCTTGACGAAGGTGAGGTCGAGGATACGCACCGTGCCGCTCACCACGAGCGCCCTCAGCTCCGGTGCGATCTCACCCCGGAAACGGTTGCCCGGAAAGGCGACGACGATGTACTCGACAGGTCCTACGTCCATGACAGTTCCCCTTCCTCACGCGATCGCGCGCCGTCAGCCGGCGAGCACCTTCTCCTTGGCACGCTCGTACTCGGCGTCGGTGATGTCGCCGTGGTCGTGCAGGCCGGCCAGCTTCGACAGCTCGTCGACGTGGCCGGTGGCCCCGGCCTGACTCGTCCCGGCGGCGTCCCGCACGTAGGCACGGAATTCCTGTTCGCTCTGTCGTGCCTTGCGGACCTCGCGTTCGCCCATGCCCTTGCCTCGGGCGATGAGGTACACGAAGCAGCCCAGGAACGGCAGGACGACGCAGAAGACCGACCAACCGGCCTTGCCCCAGCCACTCATCGAGTCGTCGCGGAAGATGTCGCCGAAGATCCGGAAGAGCAGCATGAACCACATGACCCACAAGAAGACCCACATGATGGTCAGGAACGCGTTCAGCAGCGGGTAGTCCATGATCGTTCTCCTTGGTGCGATGCCGTGTGTGGGGGGGGGGACCGCGTCACTGACGTCCCATGGCGATGCGGATCCGGTCCTCCGGCCGGATGAAGTGGTTCGCATCGTTTGGGCCGGTGTCGACCTGGACCCGGTGGATGTCGCCGGTGAACGCGCCATCGGGGCTCACGTAGTCGGGGGCGACCGGTGTGCCGGTGTCCACGCCCACGTCGGCCGTCTCGTCGGCGGAGAAGAGGAAGGGCAGCGTGTGCTCGACCGGGACCTCGTGGCACTTGCCGAACTGGGCTGTGGAGTAGCCGTTGAGCTTGAGGATCTCGGCGAGCGGAGCCTTGGTGTTGGGGCGCATCGAGTTGTAGCCCGGGGCCGATGTGGCGATCTCGGTGACGCCTCCCATGCCCACGGAGTGGTGATTGCGGCCGGAGAGCAGCGCCGCACGGGTCGGCGAGCACAGGGCGGTCGTGTGGAAGCGGGTGTAACGCAGGCCGTTGTGCGCCAGGCGGTCGAAGACGGGGGTCTCGCAGGGGCCGCCGAAGGTGCTCGGGGCGCCGAAACCGACGTCGTCGAGCATGATCAGCATCACGTTGGGTGCCTGGCCGGGGGGCATCAGCGGCTGGATGGGCGGGAACGAGGTGTCCGGATCCTTGGCGTCGTATGTCATCGGCCCTGGGCGCTGCACGTCGGGGATCGGGAGAATCTGGCGGTGGATCTCGGACATGTGTCACGCCTTCCTTCCCGGTCGCCGCGTCAGGGCCACACTGTCCCTGCCCTCACAGTGCGCGGCAGCGCGTCCCGGCGCCTCACCCGTCCAGGGTGAAGAACGACCCTGCGTTGCGGCCTTCCGCTTGACGGGTGATGATCAAGAGGTAGGCAGTTCTTCCGGACTGCGCCCTGCGGTGTTGTGGTGAGGGTCATGCCCCGTCCGAGCTCCGGTGGACGCCGGGACGCTGCCGCGGAGCGGCTCACGCCGAACGGTGATCCCCTTCTGGCGGCACGGTTCAGGGTGCCGGTTCCCCCGAGCACGTTCATACGCAGACCGCGGCTCGTCGAGCGTCTGGCTCTGGGCAGGCACGTGCCCTTGACCCTCGTCAACGGACCCGCGGGAGCGGGCAAGACACTGCTGGTGGCCGACTGGACCGCCAAGGAGGGTGCGTCGAGCCATGTGGCATGGCTGACGGTGGAGAACGAGGACAACAGCCCCGGCGTCTTCTGGACCTATGCACTGGAAGCCCTGCGCCGTCATGGCTTCGGACCCCCGGACACCGTCGGCAGCCCGGCCCGTGCCGGCGAGGTGGATCACGCGCTGCTCGCCCGGCTGGCCGCTCATCTCAGTGAGCGGAGCGAACCTGTCGTCCTGGTGCTCGACGAGTTCGATCGCGTCGCAGGCTCGACGGAGATCGCCGACGAGCTTCAGTTCCTGCTCCGTCACGTGGGCGACGGACTACGCCTGGTCGTCATCAGCCGCACGGAACCCCTGCTCCCACTGCACCGCTACCGCGCCGCCGGCCAGGTCATCGACATCCGCGGCGCCGACCTGGCATTCCTGCCCCAGGAGACGGCCCAATTGCTGAGCCGGCACGGCATACGTCTCTCGGAGCAGGGCACGCGCTCCCTGACCGAGTGGACCGGGGGCTGGGCCGCCGGGCTCAGGCTGTGCATTCTGGCGGCACAGCAGGCCGAGGACCCGGACGCCTTCCTGAAGGACTTCGAAGCAGGTCAGAGCACTCTTGCCGACTTCCTGCTCGCCGAGGTGCTCGACACACAGCCGGGCGCGACACAAGACCTGATGCTGCGCAGCAGCATCCTCGAACAGATCCACCCCGACCTGGCCAACACCCTCACGGGCCGTGACGACGCGGAGCCGATCCTGGCCGGCCTGCAGCGCGCGAACGCGTTCGTTGAGTCCATCGGTCACTCGTGGTACCGGCTTCACCCGCTGTTCGCCGAGATCCTCCGGGCCCATCTACGGGTCCGGTGCCCTGGGCTCGAGCCCGAGCTGCACCGCAGAGCCGCGCGGTGGCTCAGTGCAACGGGACTGTTCGCCGAGGCCCTGCCGCATGCCGCGGACGCCGGGGACTGGGAACACACGGCCGACCAGTTCGTGGAGGAGCTGGCCATCGGACGGCTCCTCACCGGCCTGGAAGCCGCCCGCCTGGACCGGCTCTTCTCCACGATGCCCCCGGACACTCCCGGCCCCGCCGCGGATCTTGTACGTACCGCCCGTCATCTGACTCGCCACGACGTCGACCGCGGGCTCGACCACCTACGCCGCGCCCGGGACAACCTTCACGACGGCGGGTATCCGTCCGCGGCCCGGCGGCTCAGCTGCGCTCTGCTGCGAGTGCTGGCCGCCCGGATGATCGGCTCTGCCGACCTGGCCGAGGATGCGGCGCAGGACGTGGCGGTGGCGGAGCGAGCCATCCCCGCCGAGCGTCTGGAACAGCATCCAGAGCTGCGCGCACTGATGCTCACCGACCTGGGATCGGCCCAGCTGTGGGCGGGAGACTTCGATGCCGCCCGGACGACGCTGTCCGCCGTCGCACCACTCGACGACGGTCCGGACACCGCGTTTCCGCGGCACGAGTGCCTCAGCCGACTGGCCCTGATCGACTTCCTGCGCGGCTGGCCCGACCGCGCCGAACGCCACGCCCGGGCAGCGGTCGCCGAGGCGGAGCGCGGCGGCCTGCCCTCCGCGGCCCGCACCGGGGTGGCCCAACTCGTGCTGGCCGCCGTCGCCCTCGATCGTGACGAACTCGGCTCCGCGCATGCCCATCTGGAGCAGGTGTTCGCATCATCCGTGGCACCGCACGACCCCATCGTCCGGGCCGAAGCGACTCTCCTGCGCTCGCGCCTGCTGCTCGCCAAGGGTCATCCGCGAGCGGCACTGCAGGTCCTCGACGAGCTGGAGAAACCGCGGGCAGCCGTCGAGCCCTCGCCGTGGGTACGCGAGCGGACCGCCCTGGGCAGGGCCAGCGCACACCTGGTGCAAGACCGCCCCGAAGTCGCCATGAAGGTCCTTGAGGAGGTCGGGTTCGCGGGGCCGGAGAACGTGGTGGCCGCGGCTCGTGCCCGGCTTGCCGTGGGCAGCGCGCTCGAGGCGCAGGCTCTGCTCCACGCGCTCCCGGTGGGGCAGGGTGAGGGGCCCGCCGTCACGGCCAGGACGCTGCTGGCACGGGCGCAGACCGCCGATGCTCTGGGAGACGACTCCGCGGCACAGCGTCTGACCGCACGGGCCCTGTCCACGGCCCGGCCCCAAGCGCTGAGGCGTCCGTTCCTCGATGCAGGACCGTGGCTGCAGCACTTGGTGCGCCGCCAACCGGCGCTGACGCGCGGGCACGACTGGCTGCCGCCCGAGCTGACGGGACATGCTCCGGGGCATCACGCGCACGGGCTCGGCCCTGACGTCGTGACCGAGCCACTGAGCGAGCGTGAGCACGAGGTGCTGGAACGGCTGGCGCAGACGATGTCGACGGAGGAGATCGCCGCCGACCTCCATCTGTCGGTCAACACCGTCAAGACTCATCTGAAGAACATCTACCGCAAGCTCGCCGCGACGCGACGGGGCGAGGCCGTGCGTCACGCCCGGGAGCTGCATCTCCTGTAGCCGGGCCCAGGTCACCTGGAGCGGGTGATGCCAGTCAGCGTCCGGAAGTCCCAGCATGGAACCGGGGGCAGGGCTGCGGTGTGACTGCGAGAGAAGCGCGCTCATGCGATACGAGATCCGCATCGACGGGGAGATGTCCCGAACGATGACACGGGCGTTCCCGGAGCTGGAGAGTTCCGTCAGGACCGCGCAGACCGTTCTGTTCGGCCAGGTCGCCGATGAGGCTCAGCTCTACGGCCTGCTGTCACGCTTCCAGTCGCTGGGGTTGCACGTGATGGAGATGCGCCGTCTGCCCGAGTGATCCGGTCCGTTGCACCGCGTCGAACCGCCCGGATGCGCTCACGCGGCAAGCACTTCGGCCTTGGCCTTCTCGTACTCGGCGTCGCTGATGTCGCCGTGGTCGTGCAGGCCGGCGAGCCGCGCCAGTTCGTCTGCCTTGTTCCTCCCGGCCGGCGGGCTCTCGGTGGCCGCCTCCCGCACATACGCGCGCAGGGCCTGGTCCCGGGCCCGCGCCTGCCGCAGAGTCCGCTCGCCCATGCTCCGGCCCCGGGCGATCAGGTAGACAAGGACGCCCAGGTAGGGCAGGGCACAGACGAAGAGTGTCCATCCCGCCTTGCCCCAGCCGCCGAGGGTGTCGTCGCTGAAGACGTCGGCGATGACCCTGAACAGGAGCATGAACCACGCCATCCACAGGAAGAACCACATCATCGTGAGGAACGCGTTCAGCAGGGGGTAGTCGGACATGGTGCCCTCCGGTTCCCGGTCCGCCGTTCGATGGCCACAGCGGCGTGTTGTTGACGGCACCACGGTCCACCGGCACGGAGCGCTGCGGATCACCCGCTACGGGTGGCCTCACGGACGACCCGGTCACCGCATCCTCACAACAAGGACCCGTACCACCCGCGCACCACGCGGTCGACGTGTGACCAGGAGGAACCGCCATGGCGACGGATCTCGTTCCGGCGACTGCGAACCTCGCGGACGCCCTGGCGGCCGTTGAAGCCGCCTACGACCGGCTGAACGCCAGCGACGAGCGATCGCTCGAGCGACTGCACCAGTGCGCCGAGGGACTGGCCAGGGCGACGGAAGCCACCGCCCGGCACGACCACCGTCCCGGGGCCATCCGGCTGGACGAGCCGTGGAACCTCCCCGAGCGACTGCGACACCGCTACCTCGCGGCGGATCACGGCGCGCACTGGGTCGTGCGGCACTGCCGTTGACGAACGCTCACCCTCACCCCCGCGTCACCTGTCGGGGTGATGCCGCAAGCGCGTCGAGCACCACGAAGCTGTCAGCTCCCTCGCGTGACAGGGCGCGCGCGAACGCCGCCGGCCTCTTACGGTGATCACGTGGAGGCAGAGACGTGGCACACGCGTGGTCCCGTCGCCACGTCCCGCTTCAGGCGCCTGGTCGTGTTCCTGGGCCCCGCCCTGGCCGCGGTGACGATGGCGGGAGCAGTCGCGCTCGGCCTGGGACTGCCGCACTGGGAGGACTCCCTTCCGAAGGTCGGGTTGACCTACGACCCGACGACGGCCTCTACGACCCTCGCGGCCATCGCGGGCGGGATGATCACTCTGTCCGGGTTCGTCATCACCGCGGTCACCTTGGTGATCCAGACCGTGCAGAACATGTCTCCGCGCCTGATCGGCGTCATCGATCATTTCCGCCGATCTCTGGCCATCGTAGGACTGGTGACCGGGACCGCGGTCTACGCACTGCTTGTGCTGGCCCAGATCCGGCCCGACGAGATTCCGCGGCTGTCGGTGACCGTGGCCGTCGTCCTCGTGGTCATCGACACGGCCGTGCTGTTGCGGAGTCTCACCGGGCTCCGGCACTTCGTGACCGGCGGCGGGCTGGCTCGGGCGGTGGGTGAGCTCATGCCGGCGTCGATCGACGCCGCTCTCCCGCCGAGCGGCACAGCGGCGGCCCCCGGTGCAGAGATGTGGGCGTCCGGTCCGGGGCTTCCGTTGGTCCACACCGGGCGATCCGGAGTCGTCCAGGGCGTCGACGAGCGGCGGCTGGTGCGGATCGCGACGGGCTGGGACGCGCGGGTCGCCCTTGATGTCGTTCCCGGGGACTACGTCTGCGTGGGTTCGGTCCTGGGGTATGTGCACGGTCTGGCGGGGGCGCGTGAGGCACATGGCAGCGGGCTGCGCCGCCTGGCGTCCTGCGTACGCGTGGACCAGGTCCGCTCCATCCACCAGGATCCTGCGTACGGCCTACGGCTCCTGGTGGACATCGCGATCCGCGCACTCTCACCGGCCGTCAACGACCCCACGACCGCCGTCCAGGCACTGGACCAGATCGAGGAGACGCTGGTACGGATCGTCACGCGCCCGCTCGGCGTGACCTTGGTTGCGGACGGGAAGGGGACGCCCCGCCTGCGCCGCTCCGCGCCTGCGTGGCCGGGACTGGTAAGCCTGGCCCTGGACGAGATCCTGCACTACGGGGCGACGTCCTTGCAGGTCGTACGACGCCTGAGGGTGGTACTCGACACCGTGGCCGGTGCGGCCCCGGACCACCGGCAAGCACCACTGGTCGAACGCATCGCCGTGGTGGACCGGATCGCCCATGCCTTTCGGGATCCTCTGCTCACGTCGGTGGCAAAGGGAGCGGACCGGCAGGGACTCGGCGGTGCCGGGGCTCCGCCGGACCCGCTCCAGCCGAGCTCTAGTCGAGATCCTTCTGCTGGACCACGCACAACGCCCAGATGACGAAGCCGTACAGAGCGATCAGTGTCAGGGACCAGACGGGGTAGTACGGGATGGACAGGAAGTTGGCGATGATCAGCAGCCCCGCGATGCCCACGCCGACGACCCTCGCCCAGGTGGACGTGTAGAACAGACCGACGCTCACGACCATGGCGATCACCCCGAGCGCCAGCTGGATCCAGCCCCAGCTAGTCAGGTCGAACTTGAAGACGTAGTTGGGGGTGTTGACGAAGACTTCGTCCTCGGCGATCGCCATGATGCCCCGGAAGAGGTCGAGGGTGCCGGCGATGAACAGCATCACAGCGGCGAAGAGCGTCAGCCCTGTGGCGGCCGCCTGAGCGCCGTGCGAGCGGTGGTGGGTCATGGTCGCCATTGCAGGGCCTCCGTTTCTCGTGTGGCTGCGGTCGGCAGCCGCTCCTGTACGAGCCTCCACCCGGGCGGCCTCTGCGTCGTCACCCCGCACGGGTGATCGATGGTCATGAGCGACGGTGGCTCAGGCAGCCCTGGCGGTGATCCGGTCGGCCTGGACGGCCTCGGCGAAGACCTCGTGGTCCCGCTCGTTCTGGTCGGCGTACGCTTCGGCGAACTCCGCCAGGGCCCGGTCGAAGGAGCTGCCCGTGCCGAGGTAGGCGGCGATGGCGACCGGATCGCCGGAGCGAGCGTGTGCGCGGGCCAGCGAGCCGCCGCACAGGCCCGCGTAGAGGCGCAGCAGGTCAGGCGTCATGGTCTCGGGCTGGGGCGTGCCTTTCCAGTCGCGCAGCTGCCTGACGTAGAAGTCGCGCAGTCGGCCGTCGATGCCAGTGACGCGTTCCCAGCCGAGGAAGATGTCGCTGTTCGCCTGCATCAGCCGCTGTCCGGCGACCACCCGCTTCCCCTGGTTGTCGTACCTGCCGGGTCCGCAGTACGGGGCGAGGACCGATTCCCCGGCCTCCTTGGCCTGCAGCAGCAGCGGATCGCCGTCGTCCCGGCCTTCCAGGAGGGCGATCCAGCAGCGGGTACCGACGCTCCCGACCCCGACCACCTTGCGTGCCATGTCGACCAGGCGGAAGCGTTCCAGAAGGTGGCGGCGTTCGGTGGAGAGGCTGCGGCCGTAGCGTTCGATGAGCGACGTCATGCTCTGCTCGAGTTCCTCGCGCTCGGTGCCCGGCTTCAGGTCACCCACAGAGGTGATCAGGGGCGGGTCAGGGGCGATCCGCCGCACGCCGTCGACCACATGAGTGAGCTTGTCGAAGGCTTGGAGGCTGTCCCGAGTGCGGGCCTTGGCCACGGCACGGGACGTCCGACGACGGACGTTCTCGTCCTCCAGCACCGCGTTCAGCTGGTCGGCGTCGTCCTGGGCGTACCAGATGTCCAGCGTGCGCATGCCGGAAAAGAGTTGCATCCGCTGCCGATAGGCTTTCACGGCCTCCTTGACGACAGCGGCGCGCCGGCCATCGTCGAAGCCGTTCGCGCGGCCCGCGACGGCGAGGCTGGCCACCAGCCGTTTGATGTCCCATTCGAAGGGGCCCGGCAGGGTCTCGTCGAAGTCGTTGATGTCGAAAATCAGGTGGCGTTCGGGAGAGGCGAACAGGCCGTAGTTCAGCAGGTGGGCGTCACCGCACAGCTGGACCGTGATGCGTGTGTGCGGCGCCTGGCCGAGATCGGCGGCCATGATCGCAGCGGCACCCCGGAAGAACCGGAAGGGTGACTCCAACATCCGGCCGTACCGGATGGGCACCAGCTCCGGTACACGCGTGACGGCCTGCTGCTCGAGCACGCCGACCGGATGGGGCCGCCCCTCGGCCGGAACGAATCGTGCGTGACTCGACCGGGACGCGGTAGAACGGGCCGCTCTGCCCTGAGCTGCTCGCTCGGCTACGGTGAGGTGGCTGCCGGCCTGGATCGTTGCTGTCATCGCGGCCTCCCCGTTGCCCGCGTGTCCGCCTCCGGCAGGCGGCGCATCTCGTCGACGCGCAGCCCCAGATTCTGGAAACGCAGGAGCAGCCCGTACAGATGCGCCTCGTCCGTCACCGAGCCGAAGAACACGGTCTCCTGAGAACCGATCGCTCTTGTCAGTTCCGGAAACGACTCGTTCAGCGCCACGGAGACTCGACCGTTGACACGGAACTCGTAACGCATGCCGACACCGCCCTCTCTTGAACGCCGGAACCCGCTTCCTCGCATCCTGCCTGCCGCACGTCCGCGCCGGATCACCCGCTTGAGGTGACGTAACGACGTCAACGCGGGCCCAGATCCGGGGTTCGGCCGGAACCCGCCAACCGGTTGATCTCCGTGGCGGATCGAAAGTCGATCACCGCCTCTGAAGGGACCAGCGCCGGCATCGCGGGAAGGCAGTCCGGAGAGTTCGGTAACCGCATGCCTACACCCTCGTGATGATCGGCCGCGTCGTCCACAGCCGCGGGCCCCTGACCACGGCGGCCCCAGGCCCTTGAGGAAGGACCAGCCGAGCAGGAGCACCGGCACGCTCGGGTCAGCCCGGCCAGGTTCGGCCAGGCCCGGCGAGGGCGAGGATCAGACAAGGTGAGGCCGGGCCGGCGACGAGCGGTCGGGTGAGGACGTGCCAGAAGGTCACCGGCCACACCGGCCGGTCCCACCAGAACAGGGGCAGCCCCGGCGCTGGACGGGGTCCGGGCGGGCGGAGCGGGGGGTAGCACCGGAACGGCCCCACACCGCCGAGTGCGACGGCCCCTTCAACATCCGGTGGCGCCGGCGCCACCGGTTCTACCCGATCACCGCGCCGTCGACGGCTGCGTGACCGGGAGCTACCGAGGTCGGCCCAGTTTGTGGGCGGGCTGATCGTTCCGTTCGGCGTCGGCCTGGGTCGGCAGTGGCAGCGTCCAGGCGTAGGCGTCCGGGTCGAAGGAGTCCAGACGTTTGACCAGCCTGGCGGTCGACCACGGCCAGCAGAAGGTGTTGATGCCCGGGAGGCCGAAGTAGTAGCCGGTGCCGTCGGCGTTGTAGACGGTGCCGCGCAACGCCTCGTGCAGGGACTTCTGGTGGGCTGCTTCGATATCCGGCCTGACATCCAGCGCGGACGCCCCGGTGGAGCGCAGGTGGTTGAGGGCGGTGGTGACATAGCGGAGTTGGGCTTCGAGGACGGTGGGGACGGCGGTGGTGCCGGTGAGCAGATTCGGGCCGATGAGCAGGAAGAGGTTGGGGTATCCGCTGACGCTCGTGCCCAGGTAGGCCCGGCGGTTGTCAGCCCAGGCCTGTGCCAATGTGCCGTCGGTGCCGTGCAGTTGGGGCGCCAGGGGGATGTCGCCGATGTGGAATCCGGTCGCGAGGACGATGATGTCGGCGCGCGTTCGGGTGCCGTCGGCGCCGATGACGTCGGAGCCCTCCACTGCCGTTACGCGGGTGGGATGCAGCTGCACGTTGGGCCGGGTGAGGGTGGAGTAGTAGGTGCTGGAGGTGATCAGGCGGCGGCCGCCCAAGCGGTAGCCAGGAGTCAGGGCCCGGCGCAGGGCGCGGTCCCTGACCGAGGCACGCAGATGGAATCGGGCCAGGGCCTCCAAGGGCCGCAGCAGGTGCGGGTGGCGCAGGGGGACTCCGATGGCTTCCTGGGTCCAGTGGTGCAGGCCGCGCAGTGCGCGGCGTGCTCCGGGGTGGTTTTCGCAGAAGCGGTGGAGACCGGGAGGGAGGGGGTAGTCGGGTTTCGGAAGTACCCACTGCGGTGTGCTCTGGAAGACGGCGACATGGGCGGCCATGGGCTGGATCTCGGGCAGGAACTGGACGGTGGAGGCGCCGGTGCCCACCACTGCCACGCGCTGTCCGGTCAGGTCGACTTCGTGGTTCCAACGGGCGGAGTGGAAGGTGGTGCCGGGGAAGGTGTCGAGTCCGGGGATGTCAGGGTGGCGGGGCTGATGCCAGGGGCCGGTGGCGACGATCACGGCGCGGGCGGTGTACGCGCCCGAGGTGGTCTGCAGGTTCCAGCGGTGCGCCGCCGGCGCCCAGCGGATGCTCAGCACCTCGGTGCCGTAGCGGATCGCCTTGTCCACGCCGTGCGTTGACGCGGTGGTGTCGAGGTAGTCGAGAATTTCCGACCGCTCGGCGAAACCCCGGCTCCACGCGTGGGGCGCGAAGGAGTATTCGTACAGCATCGACGGTACGTCGCAGCCGCATCCGGGATAGGTGTTGTCGCGCCAAGTCCCGCCGAGGCGACCGGACTTCTCCAGCACAACGACGTCGCTGAAGCCGGCCCGGCGCAGCGCGATCACGGCGGCCACCCCGGAGAGCCCGGCCCCGATGACAACGACTTCCGCTTCGCTTCGTGTGCTGTCGATGCTGTCGTCGGCCACCGGCGCCCCTGCCTGCCTCGTGAGCGACCCGGCGTGTGCCGAGCGGCCCCAACCACCTACTCAGAGCAGCCGATCGTATGGTTGGCCATGACCATCCATGGCAATACAGTCCGTTAGACCCTCATAAGAGTGATCTTGCTTGGTGAGGTGAATATCGGCGAGATTTCCTGTGTTTCGCTGCCGGTCATGACGATGAGGGACGAACCACCCAGGTCTCGCAGCCCGCACACCGCCATCGACGAGGCGGAGCGGCATCTGCCGTACCCCAGTGGCTGGTTCTGCCTGGCGCGTTCACGAGAACTGCCCCCCGGCAAAGTCCTGACCCGCCGCTTCATGGACGAGGACGTCGTCCTCTACCGCACGCGTGACGGCCGATCCCGCGCGGTGCGGCCCTACTGTCCACACCTGGGCGCTCATCTCGGGGCGGGCGGCACCGTGGAAGGCCAAAACCTGGTGTGTCCCTTCCATCGCTTCACCTTCGCCCCCGACGGCACGTGCGTCGGCACGCCCGACGGCGCGCCGCCGCGTGCTCGCCTGCAGCAACACACCATCAGTGAGCGCAACGGCTTCCTCTTCATCTGGTACGAACCGGACGGTGCCGCCCCCTCCTGGGACGTCCCCGACACCGCCCAGGCCGGAGTAGTTCCGACGGCAGTCTGGAGCACGGACGTACACGCCTACGCCCAGGAGATCATCGAGAACACCCTCGACTACCGGCATCTGCCCGTCCTGCACAAGGTGGCTGTGGAGGAACTCACCGCGCCGGTGGCCGAAGGACCCCTGCTGCGCATGCGTCTGCGTCTCGGGCCGGACCGGCCTCCCGCTCTCAAGAGGAAGATCCAGGCGGATCACGCGTTCCTCCTGGCGGGGCTGGGATATCTCCGGGTGGAACTTCCGCTGCCCTCGTTCGGACTCGTCAGCTACCTGTGGGCCATGCACACACCAACCGGTCCTCGGCGCACCCGCATGCTGGTGGCGACAGCTTGTGCGGACATCCGCAAGCAGGACGCCGCTGGAGCGTCGCTCCCACGGCGTGGCCTGCACCGGGCCTTCGCCCGCGTGATGCTGCGCACCGCGGTCAGCAAGGTCCATCAGGACCTGGAGATCTGGAACACCAAACGCTACGAGCCACGGCCTCGCCTTGCCGCGAGCGACGAGGCCCTCGGCTTGTTCCGCCACTGGGCCCGACAGTTCTACCCGGCTCCGTGAGGGAACCGACTGAGACCCTCAGTGTGAGCCACGAAGTTGCACCACGGGAGAGGGGGCTCGCCGTGATTCGCCGTCGTCCCTCAGTGGTGAACGCTGCGCGTTTCCCTGTCCTACGCTGGCATGATGGGCGTGGGGATACAGGTGTTGATCGTGGACTGGCCGCGGGTGGAGGCGACGGCGCCGGGTGACCGGCAAGAGCTGCTGCTCGATGCCGCGTTCGGTGAGGGGGACAACGACGATCTCTTCGAGCACGGCTGGTCGTGGCCAGCGCAGCCGGGTACGGACTGGTACGGCCGGTATGCGTTGCGCGACACGCTCGGCTCGTACAAGCCGCACTTTTGGGCCGGCCACCGCTGGGAACATATGCGCGACTTCGTCGAGCCGAGGCTGCGCAAGGTCCTGGACCGGTTCAACGACGCACTGTTCTGGCATGGCCTGGAGGACACCACCGGGGTTGGGTCGGGGCTCCCGGAACTTCCGTGTACTTGGGATGCGAACCTGCTGCTGTGGTGTCCGCCCGATAACGTACCGGTGATCGCCGGATGGTGGCGGCAGGCAGCACCTCAACTGGCAGATCTGCGCGCGCCGTTCACCCAGCACGCCGCACAGCCCGACGGCTGGGTCACGACCTTCGACTCGTTCGTTCGCTTCCTCGCCGACTGGGGCGAGCTGGTCTCGGAGGCGGAGCGCCGCGGTTGGGGCATCGTCGGCCTGAAGTGCTGACCACGTCTCACGGGCGAGTCAACGTCACCGCCACCGCGGAGACCGCGGCCACGGTGACGTGCGAGGTGGAGGCATCCCCATCGGGCAGCTGAGCACCATGGGCCACACGGCCTGGACGGCGAACACGGCGAGGCCGCTTGCCGGCACGTGCTCGGGCGCGGCAGCCAACCGCCGGGCTACCCCACGGGATTCCAGCCGTCGCTTCCGGCGAGGTATTTCTGCGAGGTGTAGTTCGCCGCAGCTGCGCCGCTGATCATCGGGCGGTCCGTGGTACCGGTACTGGCGCCTGCTCCGGTGTTGTTGTATTCGCTGAACCGGCAGGTCTTCCAGGAGAAGCCGCCCATGTCCTGCCAGGCTCCGGCCTGGCGAATGTGTGCACCGAGTGTCGAGTCGCGGACCAGCACCTGACCGATCGCGTCGGCCGCCCCGCCGGCGTGCCAGCAGCGCCCCAGAGCGACGGTCCGCGCCGCGGCCGAACTCAACAGCGTCGACCTGGTGATGAGGATGCCGTACCGGTTGCTTGAGTTGGTGGCCGCGGCGGTGATGTAGCCGTTGTTGGTGCTGCCTCGGTCCAGCGAGCGGATGATCGTGGAGTCGATGACCAGGGCACCGTTGCCGTAGATGAAGTCAACGGCGCCTTCGATGTAGCTCTTGTAGACGTACTGGCGGACCTGCGAGCTTCCTGTACCACCCCAGGACAGGAACGTGTCCTGGTAACCGAGCAGGCGTACGTTGCGGTAGACCTGCCGGTCGCCGCCCGCATACAGGGCCAGCGCCTGACTGTCGTGCCGGTCGTAGGTGTTGGCGATGGTCACACCCTTGACCGTGGTGTTCTTGGCCATGTTGAGCACGGTCGCGCTGCCTGCGGTACCGGCGGTGGATGCGGGGGCGTTTCCGGTGATCACGATGTCGGTCGCAGTCCCGGTCGTACCCTGCAAGGTGATGCCGGGCTTGCCGGAGGGGACGGATACCTGGCCACGGTAGGTGCCCGGCTTGATGTTGATGATCGCCCCGGAGGGGGCTGCCGCGATCGCGGCCTGGATGGTGGTGTAGTTCCCGGAGCCGTCACTCGCCACCGTGATCGTTGTGGCGGCGTTCGCCGGGGTGGTCAGACCGAGAGCGGCGAGCGGTAAGACGGCAGCGAGGGCGCCTGTGACCACGAGGGTCCGGCACTTGCCGAGCGGGTGCATGTATACCCCTTTCGTCGTTCTTCCGGAAGAAGTGCAGGCTCGTCAGGGAGATGCTTCGCGGCGGGTGCGCGCGGCGTTCAGCGCAGGTAGTCGGCCAGCGGCAAGTGCTGCGCCTGGATGCTCTGGAGCACCAGCCCGGCCATCTTGGTGGCCCCGTACTGCGAGAAGTGGGTGTTGTCCGTGACGCCGTCGACGGAGGAGCGAAGGTAGAGCTGTGCGGAGGCCGACGGGCCGAGGGATTCGACGAGCGTCTTGCTCGCAGCGGTCAGGTCGATCACCGGCACCCTCTGCGCGGCAGCGACAGCCCGCATCTCGGCAGGCAGGTTCACGCCGACGCCGTTGACGTGCAGGGCGGTGGAGGTGAGCCGGGTGCCGCTGAACAGCCGGCGCACCGGCGGTGTCACCAGGACAGGGACGCCGCCCTTGGCACGGACCTGAGTGACCATGGAGGTGAGGTTGCTCCGGTACGCGGACGCACTGGTCTGCTTGTCGTTGTGACCGAACTGGATGAAGACCGGGTCGTCGGCCTTGACCTTCGACAACACTGCCGGGAAGAGCGCCGAGTTGTGCAGGAAGCTACCCGAACTCTCTCCCGAGTCAGCGTAGTTGGCGATGGCGGCTCCGGGGCCGACCGCAGGGGTGATCATCTGGCCCCACCCCGTGTACGGTGCGGCCGGCTGGTCGCACACGGTTGAGTCACCGGCCAGATAGGCCACCAGTGGGCGGGTTGCCGGTTTCACCGAGACGGC
The DNA here is from genome assembly GCF_040606085.1 of Streptomyces sp. NPDC005485. Taxonomy (NCBI): domain Bacteria; kingdom Bacillati; phylum Actinomycetota; class Actinomycetes; order Kitasatosporales; family Streptomycetaceae; genus Streptomyces; species Streptomyces sp. NPDC005485. The sequence goes on from NZ_JBEXDZ010000036.1 coordinate 42,123, forward strand.
GGAGATTTGCGGCGAGGTGCCCCCGAACCGGAGGTCCAGGCCAGGGGTTCCGGTGCCGCCCTGACCTGTCGGCTGCCCCTCGGGCTGTCGCACATTGACTGTGAACGAGTACGCCGTGACGGCACCCGCTGCCGTGCTCGTGGCCGGAAGCATCAGGCGTCGGGCCTCTGCCCATGTCTCCGTCTGTCCGGCCTTGGTGCCACCGATGGAGACGGTCACGTCGTAGTTGCCCGGCGAGACCGCGTAGTGACAGGTGATCGGTGAAGTGCCGGAACATCCGGCTGGAAGCGCCTGCGGTGTCGCGGCACCGGCCTGCACCGCACCGGTGCCGATCAGCGCCGAAAGGGTCAGCAAGCCCGCCGCGCTCAGCCGGGCTCCACGCCTGTCACGGCGCGCACATGCCATGTGCATTACAAACATAGGTCCAGTCCTTGCCCGTGGAAATGCGGATGTGGGGGTGAGGTCTGCGCCGCTCGTTCAGGCCTGGGTGAAGCCGTTCATGATGCTGGTGGGCCGCTTGCTGGAGGAGTCCCAGGCGCCCATGTTGTAGCCGGTGAACGGGGACATGCACTCCGGCTCCCAGTAGAAGATGCCCTGTCCGCCATTGGCCTTGAGCGCCTGGATGTAGGCGACCAGCGCGGCCTGGGTGGAGGAGGCTCTGTCCACGCGGCCGCCGAACTCGCTCTGCAGGAACGGCTTTCCGTACTGCGCGGAGATCTTCTTCATGTTCCCCACGATCCCGGCGGCGAGGTCGGCACTGCCGTAGGAGGAGAACACCGACATGTCCCACTTGCCGCCGTTGGCGGCGTAGCGACTGAAGAAGGTCGTCATCGAGTCGTACTTCTGCGGCTGTGCCAGGTGGATGCACACCGTCGAGCCCGGTGACACCGCCTTGACCTGCGTGTAGGCCGCGTTCAGCAGGCCTGTCATCTGCGCCGCACTGGAGACGCTGCCGACGGGACGGCAGATCCCGCTGTTGATCTCGTTGCCGATCTGCACCCAGGTGGGCAGCACGTCGTTGTTCCTCATGACCGTCATGGTCTGATTCACGTACGAGCTCATCGCGGAGACCATCTGGCTGTAACCCATGCTCCGCCAGGCCGCAGGCGGGTTCTGCACACCGACGGAGTTCCACGTGTCGCCGAACATGTAATCCAGCATGATCGACATTCCGGCGGCCTTGATCCGCTTGGCGAAGGCGGCGACCTCGTTGATGCCGCAGTGCCCGTTGGCGGGGTCGCCGGAGGGGTTGACGAAGGTGCGCAGCCGGATCGCGGTGATCCCGTACCCCTTGAGGATGGTCAGCAGATCCTGTGTCTGGCCGCTCGCGTTCTTCCACGAATAGCCGCGCGCCTCCATCTGAGGCGCCCAACTGATGTCGACGCCCTTCACGAAGCCCGCGGCGGCCTGGGCCGGCGTCTCGAGTTCACCAAAAGCGGCAGCGGTGGCGATCGCTCCGGCGGTCGCGGTGGTCGCCTTGAGCAGCGTGCGTCGACCGACCTTCCCGGAACCCAATGGAACACCGTTGGCAGGAATCGGGGGCATGGTCGCTCCTTCCATGGCGCCGACCGCACGCCAAAGGTGGCGGTCGACGCATGTTCGGTCGTTGTGGTCGGCATTGCTGGAGGCAGTTCGGGCCAGGCGAGCTGCGGAGTAGGTCACCAACGAAGTGGCGCCATCAACGACAGCCGCCCCGCTCCCCCTTGATGCGAGCGTTCACATATGAAGCAAGCTGCGACAAGACCAGCATCTGCAACTGCCCCTGCTTCAGAGGCTCCTTGACGGATCAAGGGCTGGGATCGTTCACAAGAACGGTCACGCATCACGCAGTTTCCAGACCACACCTTCGCCTGTCAATCCGTACGCCCGCCCAAAGTCACGAATTTCAACAAGGCCGAACAACAGGCTTCGACAGAATCCTTGACGCCGACTCAGCTGCTTCCTACGCTCCCGTGGGAGCGTTCCCATGCCCGCCCGAGTGAACGATCACCTTCTCCCCCACCTGAAACTTGTTCACTCGGCACCCCCCATGCATCGGAGGCCATCGTGACCGACGCACGTCGCTGCCCCGCCCTCACAGCGCAACCGTTGAGACCGAGGAACCGCTCAAAAGGACGCCTCATCTGCGGTATCACCCCCGGCACCGCGTCAGCCTCCTCCGCACTCACCGGACTGCCCCAGACGGCGCAGGCCGCGACCGCGCGGCAGGTGGAACGCCTCGACCGCGCACTGACCAGCGTCCACACCGGAAGCGGGAACCTGGTGTCATGGCGATGGCTCGCCCTCGACCCCTCCGATGTGGCGTTCCACGTCTAACGGAGCAGCACCAAGCTCAACTCCTCACCTGTCGCCACCGCGACGGACTACTTCGACTCCGGCGCCCCGAGCTGCTGAACACGCCGCGGCTGAACGGTGGTCGGCGTGCGAGGCGGCCGGCACCGGCGGCGACCGCTTCGGCACCGACCCGGCAGCGGACGAACACACCCGGGACCAGTCAGCCGCTGAACCACATCCTCGAACTGCTCCCACACACGCAGGAAGGGACTGGCATGCGCAGAACCCCGCACCAACCGCTCCTCCGGATCCTTTTGACCACGCTTCTGCTCGCGCTCGGCATGGCCCTCGCGCCGTCGGCCGGCGCCGCCCCCGCCGCTGCCCCCGTACGCATCATGCCGCTGGGCGACTCGATCACCGGCTCGCCGGGGTGCTGGCGCGCCTTGTTGTGGAACCGTCTGCAGAACGCCGGATACAAGAACATCGATTTCGTCGGAACCCTCAACCAGCAGGGCTGCGCCCAGGCGTTCGACGGCGACAACGAAGGCCACGGCGGTGAGCTCGTCACCAACGTGGCGAACCAGAACCTGCTGCCCGGCAGGCTCGCCGCCTCGCATCCCGACATCGTTATCATGCACTTCGGCACCAACGACGTGTGGAGCAGCATCTCCCCCGACACCATCCTCGCCGCGTACACGCAGCTGGTGCAGCAGATGCGGACGTCGAATCCGGACATGAAGATCCTCGTCGCGCAGCTGATACCGATGAACCCCTCGGGCTGCACCGGCTGCGCCCAGCGCGCAGTCGCCCTGAACGCACGGATCCCCGACTGGGCCAGGACGACCAGTACGAGCCGCTCCCCGGTGACAGTCGTCGATCAGTGGACGGGGTTCGACACCGCGGCCGACACCTACGACGGCGTACACCCCTCCGACTCCGGCAACGAGAAGATCGCCGCCCACTGGTACCCCGCCCTCTCCGCCGCCCTGGACAACAGCGTGCCCAGCGACCCGGGCACCCCGGGCGGCGATCCCGCCTGCACCGCCTTCTTCCGCCTCGTCTCGTCCTGGCAAGGCGGTTACCAAGGCGAGGTGACGGTGACCAACGCGTCCACGTCCCGCGTCAACGGCTGGACCGCGACTGTCGTCCCGGCTTCGGGCGCACACCTCACTCAGGTCTGGAACGGCAGCCTCGACACGACAGCCGACGGCAAGGCCACCGTCGCCAACGCGTCCTGGAACGGCACGCTCGCCCCGGGCGCCGGCACGACCTTCGGCTTCACCGCCGCCACACCTGAGGCTGCCGGTACCCCCTCGGCCACCGTCAGCTGCACAACTCGAGCAGCCATCTCCTGAACACCTCGTCCCGTCGTAAGGGAGCCCCCATGAAGTCCCCCACCCGCGCCGCGCCACGCGTGGCCGCCGTCATGGCCGCCCTCCTGGGCCTGCTCGTCCCCCTGCTCGGTCTCGGTACACCGGCTCACGCCGCGCCCACCGGCTTCCGCGTCCAGAACGGCCGGCTGCTGGAGGCCAACGGGAACGACTTCGTGATGCGGGGCGTCAATCACGCCCACACCTGGTACCCGAGCCGGATCAGCTCCATCGCCGACATCAAGGCCAAGCGCGCCAACACCGTGCGAGTCGTCCTCGCCAACGGTGACCGCTGGACCCGCAACAGCGCCGACGACGTGGCGAACATCATCTCCCAGTGCAAGCGCAACCGGCTCATCTGCGTCCTTGAAGTCCACGACACCACCGGCTATGGCGACCAGAGCGGAGCGACCACCCTCTCCCGCGCCGCCGACTACTGGATCAGCGTCAAGAGCGCCCTGGCCGACCAGGAGAGTTACGTCATCGTCAACATCGGCAACGAGCCGATCGGCAACAACAACGCCTCGCGGTGGACCGCCGACACCAAGGCGGCCATCCAGAAGCTGCGGGGCGCCGGCCTCAACCACACCCTCATGGTGGACGCGCCCAACTGGGGCCAGGACTGGTCCTTCACCATGCGCGACAACGCCGCGTCGGTCTTCGCCGCCGACCGGGACCGCAACACCATCTTCTCGGTGCACATGTACGGCGTCTTCGACACGGCCGCGAAGGTCAACGACTATCTGAACCGCTTCGTCGCCGCCAAACTCCCCATCGTGGTCGGAGAGTTCGGCTTCAACCACTCCGACGGCAACCCCGACGAAGACGCCATCATGGCCGCGGCCCAGCGACTCGGCATCGGCTACCTGGGCTGGTCGTGGAGCGGCAACGGCAGCGATGTGCAGTACCTGGACCTGGTGACCAACTTCGACCCCAACCGGCTCACCAGTTGGGGCCAACGCCTCTTCAACGGTGCGAACGGCATCGCCGCCACCGCCAAGGAAGCCACGGTCTACTCCGGCGCCGCGCGCAGCGCTCCCCCGGCTGCCGCCCAGGCCGACCGCTGATGGCCGGCGACTTGCGATGACCTGTCATGTGCGCGCCGCCCCGCTCTGCCGCCGACCCGACTCGCGTAGCCGCAGCAAACCCTATGGAGGAACAGGACGATGAACTCCAGTGTCACCGATGTCCCGGTGCATGAGGGCACCCGATCCCCCAGGACGAGACTTCCTCGGACCAGCCGGACTCTCAGGTTGCGGACAGCCGTGGTCACCGCCGTGACCGGCCTCATCACCGCCCTGATTGCGATTCAGCCGGCCTCGGCCCGACCGGCGTCCGCTCAGGACAACCCGTACGAACGGGGCCCCGCTCCCACTGTGAGCAGTGTCGCTTCCCAGCGCGGGACGTTCGCCACCGCGGAGTTGACCGTGCCGCCCGGCAACGGCTTCAACGGCGGGAAGATCTACTACCCGACCGACACCACCCAAGGCACCTGGGGCGCGGTAGCGGCCGTACCCGGTTACACCGCCCGATGGTCCGCCGAAGGCGCCTGGATGGGGCCCTGGCTGGCGTCCTTCGGGTTCGTCGTCATCGGTATCGACACCAACAGCCCCACCGACTACGACACCGCCCGCGGCACCCAGTTGCTCGCGGCGCTCGACTACCTCACCCAGAAGAGCCCGGTGCGTGACCGCGTCGACGCCAACCGGCTGGGCGTGATCGGACACTCCATGGGTGGCGGTGGCGCCATCAGCGCGGCCGAACGACGACCGTCGCTGAAGGCCGCCCTGCCGCTCGCGCCCTTCTCCCCCTCCCAGAACCTGTCCTCGCTCCGCGTACCCACGATGATCATGGGGGCCAAGGACGACGGCACAGTCACTCCGTCCTATCTCAACGGGCTCTACGGCGGCATGCCGGCCGCCACCCCGAGCGCCTACATCGAGCTCACCAGCGGCGGCCACGCCTTCCCCACTTGGGGCAACTCCAACGTGACACGTCGTACGATCCCCTGGCTCAAGATCTTCCTCGACAACGACACCCGGTACACCCAGTTCCTGTGCCCGTCCATGATGGACCGCACCGGCCTCTCCCGGGCCCAGACCAAATGCCCGTACGTGCCCGGCGGTACGACCACTCCCCCGCCGAGCGACGGGCAGATCGTCGGTGCCGCCTCCGGCCGCTGCCTGGACGTGCCCAACTCGTCCCAGACCAACGGCACCCAGCTCCGGCTGTGGGACTGCCTGGACCAGACCGGCCAGAAGTGGGCCCACACGGACGCCGGGGAACTGCGCGTCTACGGCACCAAGTGCCTGGACGCCGAGGCCTCGGGTACCTCGCCCGGTACACGGGCCATCATCTGGGACTGTCACGGAGGGCAGAACCAGCGCTGGAACGTCAACGCCAACGGCACCATCACCAGCGCCCAGTCGGGCCTGTGTCTGGACGCGAACAACTCCGGCACCGCCAACGGCACTCAAGCGGTCCTGTGGACCTGCAACAGCGGCTCCAACCAGCGGTGGACGCTTCGGTAGTGGAGCGCTGAAACCCCTCTTCTCGAAGGCGTCTGACCGAAGTGCCGGTCTGCGCCCGGCACTTCGGTGGTGGCGGGGCGGAGACGGGTACAGGAACCGCCACGTGACTCATCTCGTCCGCGGCAAGGCGGCTCATCGCAGAAGCAGACGAGGGGGCTCGGCCAGTCCCGCCGGAACGCCGTGGCTGATCGTCGGGATGACGGCGGCGAGTTCGGTCTTGCCGGGCGGCGGTCACGGTGGGCGCAACGGCGGTCTTCGGGGATCGGTGATCGTCCGGTGGCGTTTGGGCGATCAGGCGCGGTCGTGGAGTGTGACCTGGTAGCCGTCGGGGTCGGCGAAGGTGAATGTCCGACCGAAGGGGCCGTCGATCGGTGCGGAGACGATGGTGTGACCGTCGGCGACGAGAGCATCGTGAATGGCCTGGACGTCTGTGGCGTGGAGCCAGATCGCGGCACCGATGCCGGGCTGAGCAACGGATGCGAGATCGGTGCCGGGAACGACGTCGCGGAGTGCGAACGCGATCGGCTTCGTCTCGAAGACGACGGCGTGCGCAGGTCCGGCCTGCGAGCGGACCAGGCCCAGGTACTGCTCGTAGAACGCCTGCGAAGCGTCGAGGTCGCGCGCTTGGAGCGAGATGAAGTCGGGGCCGGTGGCGGGCATGATGATGCTCCTTCTCTTCGTGTCAGTTTTCTGACACGCGTCAATCTATGTCAGAATGCTGACATGAATCAAGACGGTGTCGACCTGGAGACGTCACTGGGCTACCTGCTGAAAGAGGCGTCGAGCGCCCTGCGCGCAGCCATGGAGGAGGTGCTGCGGCCGCTCGGGATGAGCGTGACCCACTACTCCTGCCTCGAGCTGCTGGCTCAACGACCAGGATTGTCGAACTCCGAGCTCGCGCGGGGCGCGTTCGTGACACGGCAGTCGATGAACGTGCTGCTCCAAGCCCTCGAACGAGAGGGCCACGTGACCAGGCCGGCGAAGGCACCGGTCGGGAAGGTACTTCCCACACAGCTCACACCTCGCGGCAGACGGAGCCTCGAGAAGGCGTCCGTAGCCGTCCGGTCCGTCGAGGTCAGAATGCTGTCCGGCATGACCGAGACCGAGCAGTCGGAGGCGTCCCGGATCCTGCAGAGCATGATCCATTCGCTGCGCGATGACAACGCCGGTCCTTGACATGCTCCTCGGGCTGAAGCCCGAGGATTCTGGCCTTCTCAATCGTTGCTGTGCCGCTACGCGGCACGGGGTTCGGTCGGGAATCCGTGGCTTCCTGTTTCTTCACGCTGTGCCGGGATTGCTCCTGGTCTTACCGGCGCTCCGCAGGCCGATACCGCCAGTCCGGCGGCCGTCTTCACGTTGATCGCGGCATTGTGGTCCCGGTCGTGGACCGCGCCGCAGGCGGTACAGGTCCACTCCCGCACGTGCAGGGGTTTGGGCCCGTCCTTGACGCCGCAGGTCGAGCAGGTCTGGGAGGTCGGCTCGAACCGGCCGATCGTGACCAGGGTGCGGCCGTACCGTTCTGCTTTGTACTCCAGCATGCCGATGAACGAGGACCATCCGGCGTCGTGCACGGACTTGGCCAGCTTCGTGCGTGCCAGTCCTGCCACTGACAGGTCTTCCACGGCGATCCCTTGGTTCTCGGAGATCAGCCTGGTGGAGAGCTGGTGGTGGAACTCGCGGCGGGCGTCGGTGACCTTGGCGTGGGCGCGGGCGATCTTCAGGCGGGCCTTGGCGCGGTTCTTGCTCCCCTTCTGCTTGCGGGACAGCTCCCGCTGGGCCTTCTTCAGCTTCTTCTCCGCGCGCCGCAGGAAGCGGGGGGAGTCGATTTTCGTGCCGTCGGACAGGACCGCGAAGTGGGTCAGGCCGAGATCGATGCCGATGGTGCGGTCGGTTTCGGGCATCCGGGCCGCGTCGGCGGCGGGGTCGGTGTCGATGACGAAGGAGGCGAAGTACCGCCCGGCCGCGTCCTTGATGACGGTGACGGAGGAGGGCGTGGTGGGCAGCGTGCGGGACCACTTCACCTGCACCGCGCCGATCTTCGGCAGGTTCAGGCGCCCTTTGTCGGTCACTGACCAGCGGGCGTTGGCCGTGAACCGGATCGACTGCCGCTTGTCCTTGCGGGACTTGAAGCGGGGCGGGCCGATCTTCGGGCCCTTGCGGGTGCCCTTGAGGGAGGCAAAGAAGTTGCGGTACGCGGTCTCGGCGTCCCTCAGGGACTGCTGGAGCACCACCGCAGAGACCTTGCCCAGCCAGGACCGCTCCACCGTCTGCTTCGCCTCGGTAATCAGCCTCTTCGACAGCTCTGCGGCCGTGGGGAACGACTGCTTGGCCGCTCTGGCCTCGCCTGAAGGCCGACGCACTGCGAATGAATTCCGGTAGCGCGTTCCCTGGCGCACGGATCGTCACTCACGGACAGGAGTGCGTCGAGCGAATGCCTGACGACCAGAGCCGGTCCGGCGTAGCCGGTCAGTCCGAGGGCACCCCGAGGCATCGCAGCACGGCGAGGACGCGTCGGTGGTCGGCGTCAGCGGCGGGCAGGCCGAGTTTGGCGAAGATGTTGTTGATGTGCTTGGCGACCGCGCTGTCGCTGACCACCAGTGCCTCGGCGATCCCCGCGTTGGAGCGTCCCTCGGCCATCAGCGCCAGCACCTCCCGTTCACGGGGCGTCAGCCGCTCCAACGGGTCGCTGTGGCGGCGCAGCAGCAACTGGGCGACGACCTCGGGATCCAGCGCCGTGCCGCCGTCCGCGACCCGCCGTACCGCGGCGATGAACTCCTCCACGTCGGCGACACGTTGCTTGAGCAGGTAGCCGACACCGTTGGTGTGGGCGCTCAGCAGATCGGCCGCGTACCGCTCCTCCACGTACTGCGAGAGCAGAACCACCGCCGTTTGGGGCCACTGGCGGCGGATCACCAGCGCGGCGCGCACTCCCTCGTCGGTGAAGGCCGGTGGCATGCGGACATCGACCAGGGCAAGTTCCGGCCGGTGTTGCTCGACCGCGGTCAACAGGGCGTCCGCGTCACCCACGTCGGCTGCGATCAGGAAGCCGGCCATCTCGAGCACCTTGACGAGCCCGACGCGCAGCAGCACCGAGTCTTCGGCGATCACAGCTCGCACGGCAGCTCCGCGGTGAGGGTGGTCGGGCCCCCGGCGGGGCTGCTGACGCGGAACGTTCCGTCGACGGAGCCGACGCGTTTGGCCAGTCCGTTCAGCCCACTGCCGGCCGAGGCGTCGGCGCCACCGCTCCCGTCGTCGGTGACGTTCACGCGCAGCACCTTCCCGATCCGTTCGACCCTCACCTCCGCGCGGGTGGCGCGGGCGTGCTTGGTGACGTTGGTCAGCGCCTCGGAGACCACGAAATAGGCGACCGACTCCACGACGGGCGCTGCTCGCTCTGCGATGTCGACGCGCAGGCCTACCGGCAACGGTACCCGGGCGGCCAGGCCGGACAACGCAGCGTCCAGCCCTCGGTCTTCGAGGACCGCGGGGTGCAACCCGCGGACCAAGTCGTTGAGTTCAGCGATGGCCGCCTTCGCCTCGCGGTGCGCCTCGTCGATTGCGGTGCGGGCATCGTCCGGCAGGTCGGTGAGGGTTGCCCTGGCCAGTCCCAGATTGACCGCGAGGGAGACCAGGCGCTGCTGGGTGCCGTCGTGCAGGTCGCGTTCGATGCGGCGGCGCTCGCTGTCGACGGCTTCGATCAGGTCGGTGCGGCTCTCGGCCAGGTGCTCGACACGCTGTTGAAGCCGCTCGTTCCGGCTCGGCCCCAGCAGCGCCGGCGCGAGCCGGGCCTCGGTCCGGGCCGTCGCCCCGGCCAGCCAGGGTGCGCTGCACAGCAGCACGACGCCGCCGACGGTGCACAACATCGCCTGGTCCACCGGCAGCGCGGAGCCGTACGCGAAGACGGTGACGCCCGCCACCGCCGCGGCCCACGCTGCGAGCACGAGCAGTTCCACAGCAGCCAGCAACGGCCCGAGCAGGAGGTGGTATCCGACCTGTCGCCAGGTCTGGGCCGAGGACAGCCACCGCCGGGCACGCCTGGGCCACCATCGTTCCGGCGTCGGCGCCGGCCGGGGGACGTCCACACCGAGCAACGCCCGATAACGGTGCCGTTGAACAACGGTGAGCGCCGGAACGCCGACGAGGAACAGCGCGAACGGTATCGGGACCACGGCCCACGCGTTCGCCTTCACGACGATGGTCACGCCCCAGACCCACTGCGACGCCAGGGCAAGGTGCAGCGGAATCCCGGCTGCCACGAAGCCGGTGTCCCGTCGCGCTCGAAGTAATACGCGTCGCAGCAGCCGGGAACTCCTCATGACCCGACGGTAGAACGCCTGGTGACGCACATGCCATGCACCCTGCATCCGGATCGATGGTGAAGCCAGTACCACCCCCAAGTCGGACCTTCGCGTTACCGACGCGCGCACCCGCCGCAGGAAAGCTTGTCCATGTAAGGCACACAAGCCCGCATCCGGGAGGAGACGCAGCCCCATGGCCCTCGTCGATTCGGCAGCTTGCGGCGCTGCGGACACGCTGCCCGCCGCCATCGCGGATGTGTTCTTCTTGCCGCACACCGCTGTGCTGCGAGCGCAAGGCACCATCGACAGGAGGCGGTGGCCCGGCATGGCGTTGATCGGGTTCGGCCTCGCGCTGCTGCCCTGGCTGCTGGTGCTGGCGGCCGCGCTGCCCACCGCACCCAGCGTCCCGCACTGGTCAGCCGCGTGGGTGGGGCTGGATGCGCTGGAGGCCCTGGGCCTCACCGCCACCGGAGCACTGCTGCTGCGCCGGGATCCTCGGCACCCGCTCACCGCGGCGGCAACCGCCGCGCTGCTGATCGTCGACGCCTGGTTCGACATCGTCACCTCTGCCCGCGGAGCCGAACTCGCCGCAGCGATCGCGATGGCCGCCGTCGCGGAACTACCGATGGCGGCCCTGTGCGTCGTGCTGGCCACCGCTTCCTGCCGCCCCGGCTTCCTCGGCCACTATCGTCCGCCCCACCATCGCCGACCCGATGTCACTGCGGGTGCTGGCGCCACGCCCCCGCCCACACCTCTGGAGGAGACCACGATGACCGAGCAACCCCCGGCACCGGCGAAACGGCCCCAGCCCGCCGAGCACCCGGAAGGCGGGGGCGAGAACGCCATCGTGGACCTGTTCGTCGAACGGCTCGGGGACCGGATCGACGACCGCGTCGCCGCGTCGTTCGACGAGTTGTGCGCCGAACGGCTGGCGGAGCCCGGCCCTCTTCAGCGAGCTGTGGTCCGCGACCGAAGGGCGGAGCTCAGGGTCCTGTTGCTCTCACTGATCCTCGGCATCGTCGCAACAACCTTCACTCCCGGCGGGACCACCGCCCTGCTCATCTCCTGGGCCGGACTGGTGGTCCTCAACCTCGCCTACCTCTTCCGCCCACGCTGACACCCGACTCGGTCCGTCCCTGGAGGCTCACACCAGCCGACGCGCCGTCGCCCACCCGGGCGGTGAGGGGCAGGACCTCCCGCCCGCGCTGGGTGAGGCGGTCGAGGTCCTTGTCGACCGGCGGGGCGCCGCCACGGAGTCGGCGTCGACAGCCTCATGACCAAATACCGTTAGCGGCCAGCACTGCCGCGAGGCCGTCTTGCAGATCCTTGACGACATACTCGGGGACCTCCAGCGACGGGAAAATGTCCCCGGGCTTCAGGTGCCCTCCGTCGGACGATCCGTCGGAACCGCTCCTGTGCCCAGGCACGCGGACACTTCTCGATGTCGCGCGGGTACACACTGCGCCTCTTCAGTAGGTGTTTTTGATCCCTGGCCGTGAAGTACGTGCGCCTGGATGATCTGAGGTGTGAGGGCTGGCGGGACGGCTCGGCGGTACTGCCGGGAGTGCGGTGATCCGCTGCCGCATACGATGGCGGCAGAGGCGGTGTTCTGTTCGGGCCGGTGCAGGTCACGGCGGTGGCGGAGGCTTCAGCGGACCCGGCAGCGGGTGGCTGCGGTGCAGCGCGGAGAGCAGGCGGAGTGCCCGGTGTGCGGGCGGTCGTGGACGGTGGGGGTGGAGCGGTCGAGGGCTGCGGTGTACTGCTCGGATCGTTGCCGGGTGCGGGCCTGCCGTCAGCGGCGGGTGTCGCGGAATGGCGTTACGGAAACGCCATAGCCGAACGCCCTCGCGAACACCTCGAACACCCCTTGTTTTGCGGGCAAGTTGATACGGACTCCCGAGCGCTTCGAGCGCCCCCGGTTCACGCCCTGCCTCGGCGTGTCGCGCGCGTCACGGTGGACAGTGACCGGGGCCGGCGCCCCTTTGACCGGTCACGTCGTGGTGGCCGGGCCGGACCCGGGCGGGGGCGGTGGTCATCATGACCGACGTGACCGACCGGATCGGGAACGTCACCCGGCAGCGTTACGAACAGCTCGTCACCCAGGCCAAGGAACTGATCGCGCAGATCGCCCGCTCTCAATTCTCCCTGGGTGACATGACGTTGGAAATTGAGCCGATGAGGGCGGTGGGCGGGTCGATGCCGACTGGCACGGACGACCTGTTCACCGTGACGGAGTCGTTGCAGATGTTCGCGGACGACATCGGCGTCGAACGCCGGACGGTGGAGGACTGGCGCTACACCGCCAACCGCTGGCCGCAGAAGCGCCGAAAGGAGGGCGTGTCGTTCACGGTTCACCGCATCCTCGCGTCGGTCGTGGACGAGGACGAGTGGTGGGCGGCGATCGAGGACGCGCCGTTCAACCCGCGCACCGGGGCGAGGCAGTGGACGCCGGACGGCGCGAAGCGGGTTGTCGGCCAGCGGGTCGACCGGCCGGTTACGGTGGACGAGAAGGTCCAGGCCGTGGCCGACCTGACCCGCGACGACGAGGTCGCAGCCCAGGTCGCCACCGACGTGCTGAAGCGGCCGGCGGTCACCGAGCACGTCACCCCGGCCGAGAAGGTCCGGGTCGTCACGGAGCTGACCAGGGACGACACCGTCGCGCAGGAGGTCACTACCGGTCTGCTGCGCCGCCCTGCCGTCGCCCGGAAGGCGATGCGGGACGACACCACCCGGATGCTCGTCAACCGCGCCCAGTTCGACAACTCCAACGAGACCCGTGACCGCATCCGCGAACGCACCCCGGCCGTCCGCGCGATCGAGCACACCATCGAGTACCTCGACCTGGTCGGCTCCTGCCACGGCTTCGTGGCCACGCTCGGCCGGCTGGTCCCGCAGCTGCGGGGGCAGGAGTTCACCGAGGATGAGCGCGAGACCGTGCGCCGACAGATCGGCCGGGTCCGCGCGGCGGCAGACTGGCTCGAAGGGGCCCTCGACAACGGCGAGTTCACCCTGGATGAGCAGCTGGTCCAGCTACTCAAGGGCGAGTAGGCCATGCCGCGACGCCGGGAGGCCCGGCCGCTGGCCGAGCACTACGGCGACCTGGTCCGCGTCGCCCTGATGGAAGCACGCCCCGCAGGCCTGCGCACCTACCAGCTCATGTCCGCCACCCGCCTGACCCGCTCGCAGGTCGGCCGCGGCATCCGGCACGTCCGCGACGTCGTCGCTGCCGAGAACTTGACGCCCATCACCTGGACCCGCCGCGACGGGTTCATGTTCTCCGACGACCCCGCGGACTGGATCGAGTACGACAAGCGGCAGTTCCGGCAGATCCTCGGCCGACTCACCCGGGTGATCACGGGCACGCTCGATCCGCACCTGGCCCGCTACCCCGACGACGAATGGGCACAGCTCGCCACCGCCCAGCTCACCGGCGTCCGCGCCACCCTCGCCCAGCTCTCCAAATAATCCCCGCCGCCGATCCCTCTGCCGAGCCCGCCATGCCCGCTGCCTCCCGTCGCCGCCGCTACCCCTCCGACACCTCCGTCGCCGAATGGGCCCTTCTCGAACCCCTGCTGCCCATCCCGGCCTGCCGGACCAAGACCGGCGGGCACCCCGAGAAGTGGCCGCGGCGTGAGATCGTCGACGGCATCCGCTACATCGTCGACAACGGCGCGAAGTGGCGGGCTCTGCCTGCGGATTTCCCGCCCTGGGAGACGGTCTACGGGTTTTTCTGGAGATGGAACCGGGCCGGGGTCGTCACTTACATCCGTGACCAGCTCCGGCGCCGGATCCGTACCGGCAAGGGCCGCTGCCCGCATCCGGTCACGCTGATCGTCGACTCCCAGTCGGTCAAAGGAGCCTCCACCGTCGGCCGCAACAGCCGCGGCTACGACGTCGCGAAGAAAATCAACGGCCGAAAACGACATATCACCGTGGACACGCTCGGCCTGCCCGTGATGATCACGGTGACGCCCGCCGACATCCAGGACCGCGACGCCGCCCGCGACGTTTTCTGGCGGCTACGTCTCACTCAGCCGCAGATCACCCAGGTCTGGGCGGACCGCGGCTACGCCGGCGAACTCGTGGACTGGGCTCGCGACCGCCTCTGGCTCACCCTGCGCATCGTCTCCCGACCCAAGGGCACCAAGGGCTTCGTCGTGCTACCCCGCCGTTGGAAAGTCGAGCGGACGATCGGCTGGTGCATGAACGCCCGCCGCAACGCACGCGACTACGAACGGCTGCCGCAGCACTCCGAAGCACACCTGAACTGGGCACTCATCACCATGATGACCCGACGACTGACCCGCAAAAGCCCCCGAACAAGCCAGTGGACACGAAAGGCACCGCCCGCCAGCTAACCGACGGCCCTGATCGGTGGGGGCTCCTGCACATCGCCCTCTGACAGCAAGGATTCCCTGTACCAATTCCCCAGCTCGGAGGGGCACAGGTCGTCACGAGGTGCAACCCTGCAGCGCGGCACAGTCTGTAGATCAGATATCTGAGGACCGCAGCCGCTTGACGCGTCTCTCGAACTCCTCCTCGGTTATCAGACCACACACACGCAGTCGTTCCAGCTCTTCTTCTGCGGCATTAGGTGACTGCTCCCGGGCCGTCTGGACATATGAGTCCGCCTCCTGGGCTCCGCGCACACGGTCCTCGTCTCGGCGGTGCTGCCGCTCCGTCTCGATCATCCGGGCCAGGTTCTGTGCCATCTCGCGGTATACCCTCGACACGCCAACCTCCCGTGAACACACCGGCGACCCAAACAGCAGTGGGCGGCCCGGCGGGGGGAGGGGCGGCCCATCAGACCGCC
>NZ_JBEXDZ010000036.1:57418-64899 GCF_040606085.1 Streptomyces sp. NPDC005485
AAAACCCCCCGGCCCCCCAACCCGCGGGGGGGGCCCGTGTTGGGGCCGCCCCGCCACAGCAGACGTCCCGTCAGACGGAGAAGTCCGCCCAGTCCAGGCTGCACTGCAGATAAATGCTACTGATCCCGGTACAGCCCTCGGGGGCTACCTTCCAGACCTCGCCGGGATCCAGAATCGTCAGAGACAGCTCGCTTCGGACGTGCAGCGTCTGCGGTCGGGCCACCGATCCGGTGGCCGTGGCGACGGTCGGCGTGGGGTCCACCGGGTTCATCGTGGCGGTGCCCATGCTGAGGAGGTTGTCGTCCTCGTCGATCAGGAGCGAGTCCACCTCACCACCGATCCGAGGCGCCTTCGCCGGGTCGCACCACGCGGTGGTGCTGTGCGTCACGTCGGTCGGATCGCCAGCGGTCCAGGACACTGCCCAGTTGATCTGGCAGAAGAACTCCTCAGCCGCCTTGGCGCTGCCGGCTGCCCCTGCCCGGGCGGTGAAGGTCTCGCTCTTCACGATCCGGGTGTTGACCGTGTCCGATGATCCGGTGTCAGCCGAAGCTGGTGCGGATCCCTGAACTGCGACAGCACTGAGGGCCATCGCGCCAACTGCCGCGAGGCCCGCTATGCGTCTGCGAGCCCCTCACGGCTGTGCCATATCGTTCAGCACGTTTCCGTCTTGCCGTAGTTGCCGAAGGTGAAGTGGTAGGCCGCCCCCGAGCCCGGGGGAATGGTGAAGCAGTCGCTGTCCGGTCCCCAGCCGATAACGACCCGTGCCCGTTGCGTGTTGCCGCATGCGTTCCACACCCACGCGACCTGCCCGGAAGCCTCGTTGTAGATGTCCGTCGAGACGCACCACGGGACGTTCCCCATCACGGATGCGTCCTGGGCAGGGGCCGCGACCGCGGGTCCTGCCGCACAGGCGAGGGCGGCCGCTGCCACCAGAGAGGTGAAGAGAACTTTGCGTGATGCCATAGGGCACCCTCCGTTGTCGTGAGGTGGTGGCCCAGCGCCTGCGCGCCTGAGTAGGTGTTTTCAACATCTACCCGGGCCGTCACCGGTCGTGTCCGGGTACGGCGTGTGCGGGTGGCCAGGGTGCAGGCAGGAACCAGTAGAGACCGAGTCAGTATGTGATCGCAGAATGCCGCAGTCCAACGTTTCGGAATTCCTCGAAAAGGTGGACGTGTTGGACGCCCTCCTGCTACAAGCGGCGCGCCTGCCCGGAGCTGGCTCGCTGGCGCGTGTCGATGAGCTTGCCGGCCTGTCACCCGACGCTGACGTCAGCCCTCTCCGTTGTGACGGTCATGGGCTCTTGCTGGAGCCCACGTCGGGGGCCTGTGCTGGTAGCTGATGGCACTCGGGCCAACGCGGAGAAACGCCGACGCGGAACCGCGGCTTCTGCACCACTGGCAACACGCCGCCTCTGACCTGCGGCATCGAGGTTGAAAAACACCTACTCAGCGTTGCCGCTCCAGGGTGAGTATGGCTTTAGTGATTGACGTGTTCAGCCACGGGCCACCGCCCTTTTGGCGAGATCGGCCAGGATGGGGACGCTCTGGCACTCGCAGATGCGGATGATCCGGTGGGGGCGGGCGGCGGTCAGGTCGTGGGAGCGGCCAGGCAGCGCGGGCGAGAGCCACAGCAGCCGACCGTCCGGATCGGTGACTACCTGTACGTTCACTCCGTGCCGGCGGTGCTTGTGGGAGTAGTCGGCTCGTCCGTCGCCGACCCGGTCGCACTCGGCGAGCGTGCCGTCCAGGAGGACGAAGTCCGGATCCTGCTCGCGTAGAACCTTCAGCAGGCCCGGTGCACGGTCGGCGAGGAGGTCGATGACCGCGCTGGTGTAGGCGTGGGCGGTGGGCTCGCTGATCCCGAACACGGCAGCGACCTTCGCCCCGGTGGTGTGCTCGCGCAGGTACACCCGTGCCACTGTCGCGCGCTGGGACGGACGGAGCTTGCAGCGGCGGTCACCCTCACGGGCGACGATGAGCATGGTGACCCACCCCACGAGCGCATGTGACAGGTCGAGTGCGGCCGGACAGATGACCAACGAGGCCCCTGAGCAGCGTGGTTGAGACGTCAGACATCTCGATCAACTGCCCGGGGGCCTCGCTCGTTGCGCTTCACGGACCGTCACCCGATCGGTGGCCCGCTCGAAGAAGCTCATTGACCGGTCTGCACCAGCTCGAAGTCATCGACGTTCACCCAGTTCTGTGGATTCGCGTCGGAGGCCACGCCGACCTGGATCGACCCAGTGGTCACGTTGATTCCGGAGATGACGACCTTCGTCCAGTTGGCTGTCGACTCGTTGATCGCACGGTCCATTTCGCCCGCGCCGAAGTTCTTGGCGAAGATGTCCGCCGACTTCTGCCCGCCACTGCTCTTGACCCAGGCCGACAACGAATACGTCCCGTTCGGCACCGCGATGTTCTGGTACATGCTTGCCTTGTAGGCGGAGGTGTAGGACTGCGATATCGCCCAGCGTCCGGTGTGTCCGCCCAGGTGATTGCTGTTCGGGTCACTGCTGACGTTGGACGAGTTCGTCCATCCGGCCAGCGTCTTCTGGGCGACCCGGTCGGCCTCGACGCTCGGGTTCAGGACGTGGTTGTTGCCACTGCCGACCGCCCACGTGCCCGCCGCGGCATCGACGCTCCACTGGTTGAGCGAATGGAAGACGGGCGTCGTGCCGTTGAAGGTGACCGGCACCCACTGGTTGTAGCCGATTCCGTTGCCCGCGAAGTCACTCCAGCGGTCACCTCCGAACATGACGAACGATCCCGATGAACCGGTCACTTCGAACGCCAGGCCGGTCTGTGTCACATGCGAGAAGTCAGCATCCGTGCTCTGCATGACGGACTCCGACGAATACCCACTGTTGATCTTCGTCGACTTGATGCAGTACGTATGGGAGGCGTTCCAGCCGTGCAGATCGGAGGAACAGAAATAGTAGGTTCCGGCATGCTTGAACATGATGTTGCCTTCGCGTCCGCCCGATGAGCTGCTGTAGATCCTCGTGGCGGTGTCGACGTGCAGGTAGTCCGAGAAGCGCAGCGGCGCAACGTACAGATTCGACCTGCCGCTCCTGTTGCTGAAGATCAGATAGGCCCGCCCGTCGTCATCGGTGAAGACCGATTGGTCACCGGACATGTTGTTGACGACATTCCCGATGCTCGACTGGGTGCCCGCGAGGCTGAAGCGGCCTGCCGGAGTGCTGCTTGTGGCGAACATGAGCCCGCTGTTGAGCTGGGCAACCAGCACGTATTTGCCGGTGGTCGGATTGTGTGCCACGCCCACCCTGCCGAGCCATGAGCTACCGCCCACGTCCGAGGAGGTCATGACGTTCCCCTCGAATTTCCAGTGCACCAAGTCCGTGGAGGAGTAGGAGGTGATCGCGTTGAAGGACGTGTTGCTGTTCTTTCCGCCAGCCGGGTTGTTGTAGTAGCTGACAGCTCCGTCGTACTTCACGCCGTACCAGTAGTACGTATCACCGACCTTCAGCACACCTCCGCCCTGGGAATAGATCGGGTTCCCGGAGGTGTCCTTCCAGAAGACATCGTTCTGGAGCACCGGAGCGGCAGCACTCACGTTCCTTTGAGGTAGCGGGGTTGCGGCGCTCGAACCAGCCGAGTTACCGAAGAACGCCAAGGCAGCCACGACCTGGAACAGCAGCGCAACGATCGTCCATCGGGGGATTCTCCGCGGCATTTCACATACTCCTCTTCACTTGCTCTCCAGGCTGTTCGGTCGACTTTCAGAGATGGCGGGGGACACCCGCCTAATACTCGAAGGCCCCGATATCCGGCAGACGGGTGTAGACCGTGACTTTGGCGTAGTCGGCACCGCCGTTGTCGGTCCCGTTGATGCCGGTGTCGATGGCCGACGAGCTCGCCGCGACCCTCAGGGGCAGCGCAGCGTTCAGTGCCGGTCCGTGTCTGCATTGCCGTAGGGGCCGCTGATGGCTCCGTGCACCCATCTCCGATTACCGGCTGCCGACTGCCGCGCCGACGGCGATCTGCCAGAGCTGTCGAGCAGGGAACGGATCGGCGCACAGTCGGCGCGCCAACACCGTCAAAGGAACCGGCGAGTGCGGACTGTCAACGGCCAGACATGTGGCCCCCGTTCAGCTGGCGGCACTCCTTGGGCCTGGACGCCAGGGTGCGTCAGGCTGGCGACCGGTGCGCGGACAGAGCTGGTGAGGAAGAAGATCTCCACCTGCCCCGCCGTCGCGGCCCACCGCCAGGCGCGGCACAAGTGCATGGACACATGCGTGAGTCAGGCACGATGACCTCCGATGTGGGGGTGAGTGGACGTAACACTCGAACGACAGGGTGATCGTTCACTCGTGGAGGCGTGGGAGCGGTCCCACGACGGGTGAGAGTAGGGAAGCCCCGACGCGTCGTCAAGAATTTTGTCCGACTGTCTGTTTGGTCATGTTCGAATACGACGACTCTTGGCACCCACAGAACTGCACCCTCGGCGCCCCCCTGTCACCCGAAGCGCGTCTGAACTGGTCCTCTTCGCCCGGCGTGGATGGTGAGGCTCCTTGCCCCCGCCCTCCACCCGTGTCGCCCCGTGGGTCCAGAACTCGCAATTCACGAGCGCCTGTTGACAGGTACCCGCCCGATCAGGAAGCTGCGTGATGCATCTTCCACTCACTGAATCCACCGGACTCTGACCTGCGTTAGATCCGATCTGTGAACGATCACAGGAATTGGGTGTGGTGAATGGGCTCTCAGCGGCGCCCAGTTCGGTCGGCGGGACGGATCGGCCAGGGTGTGCGGCGCGTGCGCCGTCGCTTCGCCATGAAGAGACCTGTGCGGCCGCACCCCGCCCAAGACCCCACCGGCCAAGCGCTGTTCACACCCACGACCCACTGCCAATCGCCCAGCCTTCACACTTCACAGACGGCATCCGTGCCTGCCCCCGGAGAAGCGGAGAACCCTTGAAGACGCTTCGGATCCTTCTCACGACCGCTGCGGTGATCGCCTTGTCGGTGTTCGGCGTCAGCGGTGTCTCTGAGGCCGGAAGTGCCGCGGGGCACTGTTCCGGTACATCCCTCGCCGCGGCCCCAGCCGCACGGGCGGCGGCTCAGCCTGTCACCGTGTGGCTGGCCGGTGACTCCACCATGGCCGACCCCAGCAGCCGTTGCCCCGTCGGCTGGGGCAGCCAGTTCGACGCCCTGTTCAACAGCGACGTCACAGTCAAGAACCAAGCCGTGAGCGGCCGCAGCATCCAGACCTGGCTGTACGAGTCGAATGTGACCAACACCAAGGGCTCCGACGGCGAGTGCCTGCTCCGGTCCAACGCCTACTCATCGCGCTGGCAGGCGATGCTGAACTCGACCACCGGCATGAAACCCGGCGACTACCTCTTTATCCAGTTCGGCATCAACGACACCAACTCCGCCTGTCCGCGGCACGTAGGCAGGCCCCGGTACCAGCAGTTGATGACCATGATGGCGCAGGCCGCCCTGGATCGAGGAGCGCACCCGGTTCTACTCACTTCGGTCGCCGCCATCACTTGTTCCGGCAGCACGGCCACCAAGAACCGGGCTTTCGTCCCCCAGACCTTCGCGGCTGGATCCGCCACCGGGGCACCGGTCGTCGACCTCGATGCACTCAGCGTCTCGCTCTACAACAGCCTGCGCTTCTGTCCGAACAACGGTGACTACGGATCAGGCCCGTTGGGTGACTTCTTCTGCAATGACCACACCCACTTCGAAGCCTACGGCGCGCAGCGGATCGCCCGCCTCGTCGCCGACGACGTACGCCACAAGAACCTTCCGCTTGCCCTGTACCTAAGGTAATCCCCCGGCGGCACGAAATCCCTCCGTCCCCCTCGTCAGGGTCCGGGGGCCTCGGCCGCCGAACCCGGTACACAGTCCCTGGCCCGGCCGACTGTTCACCGCGCGACGCTGAACCCGAACTCAATCACCTGCTTTCCGAGCGATGTGGAGAAGAGAATGAAACGTTCCAAGCTGAGGAAGCTCGCCCTCCCGGTCTCCGCGGTCATGGCGATTGTCGCCTCCGTGCTCGCTGGGTCGGCACCGGTAGGTAACGCCGCAGCAGGAAAGGTCTATTACGTCTCCCCCACCGGCAACGACAGTGCCGCAGGAAGCCAATCAACTCCCTGGAAGACGTTCGCCCACGCCCAGTCCGTCGCGCAGGCCGGCGACACCGTCTACTTCCGCGGCGGCACGTACGCCTATACCCGTGCGAACGCAAGTTGCAGTAGCCAGACCGACCGAGTCGACGCAGTCACCCTGAACAAGAGCGGCAGTTCCGGCAACCTCATCAGCTACGTCGCCTATCCCGGAGAGAAGCCGGTCTTCGACTTCTCGCAGATGAACGACGACTGCCGGATCAAGGGGTTCGACGTCACCGGAAACTGGATCCGCCTCAAGGGACTCACAGTCACCGGCGTACCGCAGAACAACAACCTTAACCACGAGTCCTGGGGAATCTGGATCTCTGGAAGCAACAACACCTTCGAGCAGTTGGACCTCCACCACAACATGGGTCCGGGCCTGTTCATCCAGGACGGCGGCGGCAACCTCGTCCTCAACTCGGACTCCCACCACAACTACGACCCGCTCACCTCCAACGGAGCCGGCGAGAGCGCCGACGGTTTCGGCGCCCACATCTCGGCCAACCACCCCGGAAACGTCTTCCGAGGCGATCGAGCCTGGTGGAATTCCGACGACGGCTTCGACCTCATCAACGCCTTCTCGTCCGTCACGATCGAGAACTCCTGGGCGTGGCTCAACGGATATCTGCCGGGGACCACCACCGCGATCGGCAACGGCAACGGCTTCAAGGCCGGCGGCTACGGCGGAAAGTACGTGTCGAACGGTGTCAAACACACCGTCCGCTCCTCCGTGGCGTTCAACAACCGGTCTTCAGGCTTCTACGCCAATCACCACACCGTAGCGGACGACTTCTTCAACAACACGAGCTACGGAAATCACCCGGACTTCAACATGCTCGGAATCTCCCCGAGCGGCGCCGCTATAGGCCTCGGCAACCTGCGCAACAACATCGCCTACACCGGCACGCTGCTGTCGAACATGAACGGGACCAACGCCTCGTACAATTCCTGGAATCTGAACGTCAATCTGACCAACTCCCAGTTCCAGAGCGTGTCGACGTCCGGCTGGGACGCGCCCCGCCAAGCCGACGGCAGCCTGCCCCTGCTTCCCCACCTGCGCCTCGCCGCGAACAGCACACTGATCGACAAGGGCCTCAATGTCGGTCTGCCCTACAACGGCTCGGCCCCGGACCTCGGCGCCTTCGAACACTGACGGAAGCCGCCCACCCCGCGACCACGAGATGACGGACTTCTTCAATAGGAGTTGTTCAACCTGCAGTTGCCGGTCGTGGGGTTGGCGTGGGCCAGGGCTGGGCTGCTCGTGCTGGCCGGTCGAGGCAGCGCGACGGCGGGGGGGGGGGGGGGCGCGGGGGTGCCCCCCCCGGCAACAACGCAACCCACCCCAC
>NZ_JBEXDZ010000037.1:0-64524 GCF_040606085.1 Streptomyces sp. NPDC005485
AAACGCCCGGTTACATTCCGAACCCGGAAGCTAAGCCTCACAGCGCCGATGGTACTGCAGGGGGGACCCTGTGGGAGAGTAGGACGCCGCCGAACTCCTTTTAAAGAAAACCCCCGCACCTTTGGTGCGGGGGTTTTCTGCGTTTAAGGGGGCCTCTTGAAACAAGAGGCCCCCTTTTCCTTTGTCCGTCACAGGCGGCCTGCGGCCTTCAGAGCCAGATAGGCATCCGCGAGAGCAGGAGCCAGTTCGTCCGGAGTCGCGTCGACGACAGTGACACCGTGACGGCGTAGTTGCTCGGCCGTGCGATGGCGCTCCGCCTGGGCTTGTGCCGCGGCTGCCGCCTCGTACACCGCGTCGGGGTTTCCCCGGGCCGTTGCCATGGCGGCGATGTGCGGGTCGGCGACCGAGGCGACCAGGACCGTATGACGCTGGGTGAGACGGGAGAGGACCGGGAGGAGGCCTTCTTCGATAGGGGCCGCGTCGAGGCTGGTCAGCAGTACGAGCAGGGAACGGCGGGGTGCCGTACGGAGGGCAGTTGCCGTGAGGCCGCGAGCGTCCGTCTCGATGAGTTCCGGTTCCAGCGTGGCCATCGCGTTGACCAGGGACGGAAGGACATCGCGAGCCGCCCGGCCCTGCACCAGGGCGCGGACACGGCGGTCGTATGCGAGGAGGTCCACGCGGTCGCCGGCCCGGGAGGCCAGAGCGGCCAGGAGGAGGGCGGCGTCCATGGAGGCGTCGAGGCGTGGGGCGTCGCCCACGCGGCCCGCCGATGTGCGGCCCGTGTCCAGGACCAGAAGGATGCGGCGATCGCGTTCGGGACGCCAGGTGCGTACGGCGACCGTGGTCTGACGGGCCGTGGCGCGCCAGTCGATGGAGCGGGTGTCGTCGCCCGGGACGTACTCGCGCAGGCTGTCGAACTCCGTGCCCTGGCCTCGGGTCAGCACACTGGTGCGGCCGTCGAGTTCGCGCAGGCGGGCCAGTTTCGAGGGGAGGTGTTTGCGGCTGGCGAAGGGCGGCAGGACGCGTACCGTCCAGGGGACCTTGTGGGTGCCCTGGCGAGAGAAGAGGCCGAGGGGGCCGTACGAACGAATGGTGACGCGGTCGGCCATGCGGTCGCCGCGGCGGGTCGGGCGCAGGCGGGTTGTCAGTCGGCGGCGTTCGCCCGCAGGGACCGTCAGGCGGTGACGGGAGGCGGCTACCTCGGTGCCGGACTCCCAGCTGCTCGGGGGCCAGGCGTCGCGGAGATGTGCGCGTAGCGGGCGCCCTGACGGGTTGGTGACGGTCAGGGTGACGTCGGCGGTGTCGCCGAGACGTACCGAGGTGTCGCCGGAGCGCGTCAGGCCGAGGCGACGTACGGGTGCGGCCAGGGCCGCGTCGCAGGCGCAGGCCAGGGCCAGCGGGGCGTTCACGGCGAGGATGCCTGTCCAGCTCGGTTCCCAGATGCCGACAGGGAGCGTGCCGAGGGCCGCCAGGAAGGCGGCGCGGCCGGTGAGTGCCATCAGCGGGGCACGGGGACGTGGGCGAGGATCGCGGTGATGACGGAGTCGGCCGTCACGCCCTCCATTTCGGCCTCCGGACGGAGTTGGATGCGGTGACGGAGGGTCGGCAGGGCCAATGCCTTCACGTCGTCCGGGATGACGTAGTCGCGGCCTGTCAGCCATGCCCAGGCGCGTGAGGTGGCGAGGAGGGCCGTGGCTCCACGCGGGGAAACGCCCAGCGTGAGGGACGGGGATTCGCGGGTGGCGCGGCAGATGTCCACTACGTAGGCGGTGATTTCGGGGGAGATCGCTGTTTTGGCGACTGCGGCTCGGGCGGCTTCCAGGTCCGCGGGGCCTGCTACGGGGCGTACGCCGGCGGCGCGGAGGTCGCGTGGGTTGAAGCCCTCGGCGTGGCGGGTGAGGACGTTGATCTCGTCCTGGCGGGAGGGCAGAGGGATCGTCAGTTTGAGGAGGAAGCGGTCCAGTTGGGCTTCCGGGAGGGGGTAGGTGCCCTCGTACTCGACCGGGTTCTGAGTCGCGGCGACGAGAAAGGGATCGGGGAGCGGGCGCGGCGTGCCGTCGACCGTGACCTGGCGTTCCTCCATCGCTTCGAGGAGGGACGACTGGGTTTTGGGCGGGGTGCGGTTGATCTCGTCCGCGAGGAGAAGGTTGGTGAAGACCGGGCCGGGCTGGAAGGAGAACTCCGCGGTGCGGGCGTCGTAGACGAGGGAGCCCGTCACGTCGCTGGGCATCAGGTCCGGAGTGAACTGGACGCGCTTGGTGTCGAGTTCGAGCGCGGATGCGAGGGCGCGGACGAGCAACGTTTTCGCTACTCCGGGGACTCCTTCAAGTAGAACGTGTCCGCGGCAGAGGAGGGCGACGACGAGACCGGTCACGGCGGGGTCCTGGCCGACCACGGCTTTGGCGATCTCGGAGCGCAGGGATTCCAGGGAGGCGCGGGCGGTGCCCGGATCCCCGGCGTACCCGGCGTTGTCAGTGGTCGGGGCCATCATGAACGGCGTACCTCTCTTTCGAGGGCGTCGAGTTGGTCGGTGAGGGAGATGAGGGCTGCGTCGTCGCGGGGCGGCGCGCCGAAGAGGAGGGAATGCAGGGCCTGGCCGTCGCCGTGGAGGTGGGCGGACAGGGCGGGGAGCAGGGCTTCGGGCGTGTGCGCCTGGGCGGGTGGTACGCCGACGAGGGGGGCGAGGCGGGTGCGGGTGGTGGAGCGCAGGGCTGCGGCGGCGCGGTCGCGGGCGTTGGCCTTGCGGTAGAGGCGGGCGCGGCCTTCGACGGTTTCGGAGGCGCGGATCGCGACGGGGAGGCGTTCGGGTACGAGGGGGCCGAGCCGGCGTGCCCTCCAGAGGGCGGCCAGGGCTGCGGCGATGAAGAGCTGCAGGGTGCCCCAGAGCCAGCCCGAGGGGAGCAGGTCGAAGAGACCCTGGCGGCCGGAGTCGGTGGCCGAGTCGTCGGAGAGCGAGGGGAGGTACCAGACCAAGTGGGGGCGGGAACCGAGAAGTTGAAGGGCGAGCGAGGCGTTGCCCTGCTCGACGAGGCGGTCGTTGTAGAGGATGTCGGGGGCGCCGAGGACCACGGTGTCGCCGCCACCGGCGGCTGCCGGGATCCGGAGCAGGGTGGGCAGGCCGTCGCTGGGGTAGCAGGTGTCGGCGTCGAGGCCGGTGGCGGTGTACCGGATGCCGCCGGTGTCGGCGGTGCCCGCTCGCCGGGCGGCGGGCAGCTCGCAGCGGGGCGAGAGCGTCGAGTCGAAGCTGGGAGCGGGGTCCGCGGTGACTCCGGGAGCCAGGGTGTGCACGGACGGGATGCCGGGGGAGACGAGGACCGTACGGCCGTCGGAGTCCGCGGTCGCCGTTCGCAGGCGGGTCTGCTGGCGGTCGGTCAGCAGGTCGGGGGCGGCGATCAGGAGGGTGGTGTCGGGGCCGGCCGAGGCGCGGGCTTCGTCCAGGGTGGTGACCACGCGCGTGGTCACGCCCCGGTCGTCGAGGAGTTCGGCGACGGCGCGGCTGCCGTGGGAGTCGGCGGAGCGCGGGTCGAGGCGGCCGTGCTGGGCACCGGAGCGGAGCGCGGCGATCGCGACGGCGGCGATCAACAGGACCACGACGGCGAGAACGATGCCGCGCGTGCGGGTCCATACCTGACGCTTGGTGGGCGAGGCCGAGGTGGAGGAAGGCGCGAAAGTCGCCTCGGTCATCGGGAGCCCTCCCGGCGGGTGCCGTGGGGTGTGCTCTGGGCACTGCTGCTGCTCGCGAGCACGGGCTTGGTGCGTTCCAGGTCGTGGTCGAGCTCGGAGAGCCGGTGGTACGCGCTGGAGCCGGCGGCTCGTCCGCCGTACGTCACGTCGTCGAAGTCCCGGGCGGCGGCGCGGAGTCGGTCCGCGTGGGAAGGCAGGGCGTGGCCGGCTTCGGCGGCTGCCTCGTCCGCGGTGCGACCGGGGCGCGGGTCGAGGAGGGCGCGTTCCTCCAGGGAGCGGACGACGGCGCGCATGCGTTCCTGGACGGCTTGGTTCCAGTGGCCCTGGGCGGCGTGCGCCTCCGCGGCCGCGCGGTGCTCGGCGGCGCTGCGGGGGCGGTCGTCGAAGAGCGTGGCGGACGAGGTGGCGGCGCGGTGGGGGGTGCCCAGGCGCCACCACAGCGCACCGAGGACGGCCAGCACCGCCAGGACGATGACGACAAGCCCGAGAGTGCCTCCGGGGGTCGCGGTGGAGGCGGCGCCGAGCAGCTTGTCGACCCATTCCCAGAAGGCGTTCAAGGCGCGCTGGATCAGGCCGGGTTCGTTCTCGTGGTACATCCGCTTGGACAGTTCACGCCTGGCCGCCTCCCGCGCGGGGTCGCGCGGGGTCGTCACCGGAGGTTCGTCGCCGGTGCGCGACAGCGTCAGCAGAGCTGTGAGAACTCCCCCCGCCGGGCTCACGGCATCAGCTCCCCGGAGTGGTGCCGGGCGCGTGGGAGCCGTAGTCCTGGACGCCGGCGGCGCGGGCCAGGTCGAGGTCGAGGGCTTCGCGGCGGATGCGCTGGTCGATGTAGAGGAGCACGGTGACGCCCGCGGTGATCGGGAACGTGAGCATGGATCCGATCACCGAGCCGACCCCGCTGATGATGAGGAACGTCCAGCCGAGGTTGCCGCTGCCGCTGTTGAGGAAGCCGGTGACGCCGTCGCCGCTGAGAGCAGCGGCGAGGAAGGCGAACGGGATCACGACGATCGAGGCGACGATGTTGGCGATGATCGTGGCGAGCAGCTGGATGCCGAAGACCCGCCACCAGGAGCCGCGGACGAGCTTCGTGGAGCGGCTCATCGCCTTCAGGATGCCCTGCTTCTCCAGCATCAGGGCGGGCGAGGAGAGCGAGAAGCGGATCATCAGCCAGATCGCGACGACGGTGCCGCCGAGACCTCCGAGGACGGTGAGCGTGATGCCCGCGTCGCCGGCGCCTGCGACCGTGGCGAGGATGCCCGGCAGGGTTCCTGCGGCGGCGACCGCGGCGGCGATGAGCGGGAGCAGGAAGGTCAGGCCGAACAGCTTCGGAAGCTGGGGGCGGGCGTCCTGCCAGGCCTCGGCGGTGGTCACCGATTTGCCGAGCACCGCGCGGCTGGTCACGGACGTGAGCAGGGCCGTCGCGACGATGGTGCCGAGCAGGGTGATGAGCAGGACGACGCCGGAGTTCAGCATGGTGTCGCCCAGGGCGCGGCCCAGCTCGCCGACGGTGGCGCTGGGGTCGTTGAGGGTGTCCGTGCTCGCGCTGTCGTCCAGGACGAAGCCCTGCAGGAGGACGACGATGATCTCCGTGAAGACGGCGACGGTCAGCGAGATGCCGAGGACCGTGCGCCAGTACGTCCGCATCGTGGAGACGGCGCCGTCGAGGATCTCACCGACGCCGAGCGGGCGGAGCGGGATCACGCCGGGCTTGGCCGCGGGTGGCGGGCCGCCCCAGTTGCCTCCCCAGCCGCCGTATCCGCCGGGGGCTCCGTAGCCGGGGCCGGGACCGCCGGGGTGCCCGCCTCCCCAGCCGGGGCCGGGCGGCGGCGGTGGCGGTGGGGCCTGCGGGGTGTCCTGGGGGCTGGGCGCGGACCACTGGCCGGCCGGGGGCTGCTCCTTGGACCACTTCGACGGCGGGCCGGGCTGATCCGCGCCGCTCTCGTCAGCGGGCTGCGCAGGGCCGGTCTGGTCCGGCTCCTGCCCGTCGGAGGGGGCAGATCCGGGCGAGGCCCAGCCCGGAGTGTCTTTCATCGTCGCTCCTTCACGATGCCCGTCCGCGGTCGCGGCGGCAGGTTGGCAGCCATCGTGCCACGGGGTGCGGGGCAAGGGACCGGCTGCCGTATGGGCTGGACACCTTCAATTGTCCGCCGGGTACGGGGCAGACTGGGCGGATGGCTGATCAGTACGCGCAATCCCGCGACGACAGCGGGCCGACGGCAATACGGGCGATCCGCTGGGACGAGCCACCGGAGGGCCCGGTGCTGGCCCTCCTCGACCAGACGAGGCTGCCGGCCGAGGAGGTCGAACGGGTGTGCACCGACGCACCGGCGCTGGTGGAGGCGATCCGCACGCTCGCCGTGCGCGGGGCGCCGCTGCTCGGTATCGCCGGGGCGTACGGCGTCGCGCTCGCCGCCGCCCGTGGCTTCGACGTGGACGAGGCGGCGAACGCGCTGGCCGGTGCCCGGCCCACGGCTGTGAACCTGGCCGTCGGTGTGCACCGGGCACATGCGGCTTACCGCGCGGCGCTCGGGGGCGGTGGTGACCAGAAGCAGGCCGCCGGGGCGGCGCTCGCGGCCGCGCGGGCGTTGCACCGGGAGGATGCCGAGGCCAGCGCGCGCATGGCCCGGCACGGCCTCACGTTGCTCGACGAGCTGCTGCCGGGCGGTGGGCACCGCGTCCTGACGCACTGCAACACCGGGGCGCTGGTGTCCGGCGGTGAGGGCACGGCGTTCGCGGTGGCCCTGGCGGCGCACCGGGTGGGGCGGCTGCGCAGGCTGTGGGTGGACGAGACGCGGCCGCTGATGCAGGGTGCGCGGTTGACCGCATACGAGGCGGCGCGCAACGGGATGGCGTACACCTTGCTCACGGACAACGCGGCGGGCTCGCTGTTTGCGGCAGGGGAGGTGGACGCGGTGCTGATCGGAGCCGATCGCATCGCGGCCGACGGTTCGGTGGCGAACAAGGTGGGGAGCTATCCGCTCGCGGTGCTGGCCCGGTACCACCATGTGCCGTTCATCGTGGTGGCGCCGGTGACGACGGTGGATCCGGACACCCCGGACGGAGCATCCATCGAAGTCGAGCAGCGTGCCGGCCATGAAGTGACCGAGGTCACAGCACCCCAGGTGCCGGTGGCGGGAGTGGAAGCGGGAGGCGGGATACCGGTGGCACCCCTGGGGACACAGGCGTACAACCCGGCGTTCGACGTGACGCCACCCGAGTTGGTGACGGCGATCGTCACCGAAGAGGGCGTTGTGTCGCCCGTGACGGCAGAGGCGCTTGCAGAGCTGTGTGGCAGGTCACGCCAGGTAACGATTTAGTTAATGGGATGATGTCGTTTATGAAGGGACGAGTCCTTGTCGTCGATGACGACACCGCACTGGCCGAGATGCTCGGCATTGTGTTGCGTGGTGAAGGTTTTGAGCCGTCTTTCGTAGCCGACGGCGACAAGGCGCTGGCCGCTTTCCGCGAGACCAAGCCCGATCTGGTGCTCCTGGACCTGATGCTTCCCGGCCGGGACGGCATCGAGGTGTGCCGCCTGATCAGGGCGGAGTCCGGGGTGCCGATCGTGATGCTCACGGCGAAGAGCGACACCGTCGATGTCGTGGTCGGCCTCGAGTCGGGCGCCGACGACTACATCGTGAAGCCGTTCAAGCCGAAGGAGCTGGTGGCGCGGATCCGGGCGCGACTGCGGCGTTCGGAGGAGCCGGCGCCGGAACAGCTGGCGATCGGTGACCTTGTCATCGACGTCGCCGGTCACTCTGTGAAGCGGGAGGGGCAGTCGATAGCGCTGACGCCGCTGGAGTTCGATCTGCTGGTGGCGCTGGCGCGCAAGCCGTGGCAGGTGTTCACGCGTGAGGTGCTGCTGGAGCAGGTGTGGGGCTACCGGCATGCGGCGGACACCCGGCTGGTCAACGTGCATGTGCAGCGGCTGCGCTCCAAGGTCGAGAAGGACCCGGAGCGGCCGGAGATCGTGGTGACCGTCCGTGGCGTCGGTTACAAGGCCGGACCGAGCTGACATGTCCCGGGACAGTGCCGCTTCGGCGCCCGGTCAGCCGGGGAACCGCGCGGGGCGGCCTGTCGGCCGGAAGACGGCGGGGTCCCGCTGGGGACAGTTCATAGAGGGCGGGCTGCTGCAGGGCGGGGTCCAGGGCAGCCCGGTCCTTCGGCTTTTCATGCGCTGGGTGCGCCGCCCGCTGCTGCCCGTCATGCGGCTGTGGCGGCGCAACATCCAGCTCAAGATCGTCGTCACGACCCTGCTGATGTCGCTGGGCGTGGTGCTGCTGCTCGGCTTCGTCGTCATCGGCCAGGTGCGCAACGGGCTGCTGGACGCCAAGGTGAAGGCGTCGCAGAGCCAGGCGGCCGGCGGTTTCACGTCGGCCAAACAGAAGGCGGACGCGGCCGCGATCTCGGGGGGCGACGACGGGTCCGGCACGGGCGGCCGCTCGTCGCAGAACCCCATCCAGTGGATGAGCGACCTCGTGGCCTCCCTGTCCAGCGGTGGTCAGGGTGCGTTCGACGTGGTGACGCTCGGCACGACCGGTTCGGACGACGACAGAGGACCCGGGCCGCGCGCCTCGGGGAAGGTGCAGCCGACCCTCAGCGTGCCCGACAACCTGCGCCAACGCGTGGACGAGGGTACGGGCGCGGCCCAGAGCTACACCCGCATCATCTACACCAACGGCCAGGAGTCCCAGCCCGCGCTGGTCATCGGCAAGCAGGTCAACGACCTCAACGGTGACCCGTACCAGCTCTACTTCCTCTTCCCGCTGACGCAGGAGGAGAAGTCGCTGAGCCTGGTCAAGGGGACGCTTGCGACGGCCGGGCTGTTCGTCGTGGTGCTCCTCGGGGCCATCGCCTGGCTGGTGGTGCGCCAGGTCGTCACGCCGGTGCGGATGGCGGCGGGCATTGCCGAGCGGCTGTCCGCCGGGCGCCTGCAGGAACGTATGAAGGTCACCGGCGAGGACGACATCGCGCGGCTCGGCGAGGCCTTCAACAAGATGGCCCAGAACCTTCAACTGAAGATCCAGCAGCTGGAGGACCTGTCGCGGATGCAGCGGCGGTTCGTCTCCGACGTGTCGCACGAGCTGCGGACACCGCTGACGACCGTGCGGATGGCGGCCGATGTCATCCACGACGCGCGCGTGGACTTCGATCCGATGACCGCCCGGTCGGCCGAGCTGCTCGCCGATCAGCTGGACCGGTTCGAGACGCTCCTCGCGGATCTGCTGGAGATCAGCCGGTTCGACGCGGGCGCGGCGGCGCTGGAGGCCGAGCCGATAGACCTGAGGGAAGTCGTACGGCGCGTCGTGAGCGGTGCGGAGCCGCTCGCCGAGCGCAAGGGCTCGCGGGTGCGGGTGGTCGGCGACCAGCAGCCCGTTGTCGCCGAGGCCGACGCCCGGCGGGTGGAGCGCGTGCTGCGCAACCTCGTCGTCAACGCCGTGGAGCATGGCGAGGGCAAGGACGTGGTGGTCAAGCTCGCCGCGGCGGGCGGGGCGGTCGCGGTCGCGGTGCGCGACTACGGAGTGGGGCTCAAGCCCGGCGAGGCGACCCGGGTCTTCAGCCGCTTCTGGCGGGCCGACCCGGCACGCGCGCGTACCACCGGTGGAACGGGACTCGGGCTGTCCATCGCCCTGGAGGACGCGCGGTTGCACGGCGGCTGGCTCCAGGCGTGGGGCGAGCCGGGCGGCGGTTCGCAGTTCCGGCTGACGCTGCCGCGGACCGCCGACGAGCCGCTGCGGGGCTCCCCGATACCCCTGGAACCCAAGGACTCACGGCGTAATCGTGGACTTAATGATGCCGGTCTGCCGCTCGACGGCAGTGGCAAGCTCGCCACCGTGCCGTTGCAGCCCGCGGGCGGGAGTGCGCCGCCTCCCATGCCGACGCGGGCGCCGATAGTGCCCCGGCTGAGCGGAGCGGCGCCCACGGCGGACCCGACGGCGCTGCCGGGCAACGGTGCGCGCGTGGTGCCACGTCCCACGGGGGCCGTAC
Source organism: Streptomyces sp. NPDC005485 (assembly GCF_040606085.1). NCBI lineage: Bacteria > Bacillati > Actinomycetota > Actinomycetes > Kitasatosporales > Streptomycetaceae > Streptomyces > Streptomyces sp. NPDC005485. The sequence continues at coordinate 9,673 of NZ_JBEXDZ010000037.1, forward strand.
GTCAGCAGGACGCCCCGTCCGCTCCGGGCGGGGAGCGGGCCGGTGAGGAGAAGCGCGGCCGGGACGCCGGCGAGCCGGAGGAAGTCGGCCGGGGCAAGCAGGTCGGGCGGGGCAAGCCGGACGGGCTCGGACATGGGGAGGGTTTTCGTGGGCGCTGACCGCGAGGGGAGCGGCCGTCGGCGTCCCGCGCGCGTGGGGGCGTACATCGGCTGCGGTGCGCTGCTGCTGGCCGGGTGCGCCTCGATGCCGGACAGCGGGGACCTGCAGGGAGTGGATTCCACGCCCCGGGAGGACTCTCAGGTCCGGGTCTTCGCGATGCCGCCGCGTCCGGACGCCCGGCCCCCGGACATCGTGCAGGGCTTCCTGGAGGCGCTGACCAGCGACGATCCGCAGTACGAGACGGCGAGCAAGTATCTGACGGCGCAGGCCCGCAAGAAGTGGGACCCCTACCGGTCCACGACCGTGCTGGAGAACGGGCCGAACGCCGCGGCGGGGCAGTCCGGGACGAGGGAGGGCACGGACGAGTACTCGTACAACCTGTCCGGCGCCAAGGTCGCCAAGGTGGACGGGCAGCACGCGTACGTGCCGGACTCGGGCTCGTACAGCGGGACCGTGCATCTCGTGCGGCAGAAGGACACCAAGCAGTGGCGCATCGACGGGCTGCCGGAGGGCGTGGTGATGGGCAAGTCCGACTTCCAGCGCAACTACGTGTCCGTCAACAAGTACTACTTCGCCTCGAACGTGCCCGCCGGGACGGTCGGGCAGCCCGGGACCGTCGCCGATCCCGTCTATGTGCGCAGCAAGGTCGATCCGGTGACGCAGATGATCCGGACACTGCTGGACGGTCCGACGCGCTGGCTCCGCCCGGTGGTGACGTCGAGTTTCCCGACCGGCACGGCGCTGAAGAAGGGCGTCAAGTCGCTGACGCCCGACGACCAGAACAAGATCACGGTGCCGTTGAACGGAAAGGCCGACCGTGTCGGGCGGCCCCAGTGCACACGGATGGCGGCCCAACTCCTTTTCACACTCCAGGATCTGTCGCCGACGGCGGTGGACGAAGTGGAGCTTCAGCGGTCGGACGGCACACAGCTGTGTGTCCTCAACGAGAACCAGGCGGAGACGAACGCCGTGCACGGCACGGGCAAGCGTCCCGAGTACCAGTACTTCATCGACGGCAAGCAGCGGCTGGTGCGGATGCCCAGCGGCAACAGTGACAAGGAACCCGACGCGGTGCCCGGTGGCCTCGGCCTGGGCGACAAGAAGCTGCGGTCCGCCGCGGTGTCGCGGGACGAGGACAGGGCGGCTGGTGTGTCGGCCGACGGGCACTCGCTGTACGTCGGGTCGCTGCTGTCGGGCGGCTCGGTCGGCGATCCGGTCTTCCACAGTGCGGGCAAGACGACGAACGACAGGCTGACGACGCCCAGTTGGGACGGCCGGGGAGACCTGTGGGTGGCCGACCGGGATCCGAAGGACCCGCGGCTGCTGCTGCTGGAGAAGGGCACGGGCGCGCCGCTGACGGTCGAGACACCGGGTGTCGACGGGCGTATCGAAGCGGTGCGCGTGGCTGCAGACGGCGTGCGGATCGCACTGATCGTCGAGAAGGACGGCAAACGGTCGCTGCAGATCGGTCGCATCGTCCGCAACATCGCGTCCGGTGAGCAGCCGTCCGTCTCGGTCCTCGAACCGCATTCGGTGACACCGCAGTTGGAGGACGTCACAGCCATGTCGTGGGCCGGGGACAGCCGGCTCGTGGTGGTCGGGCACGAGCACGGTGGCGTGCAGCAGATGCGCTACGTCCAGGTCGACGGCTCCACGCCGGTGGGCCCGACGCCCGCCGCGCTGACGGGCGTGAAGGAGATCGCCGCGTCCGAGGACGAGCGGCTGCCGCTGGTGGGGTACACGGCGGAGGACGGGATAGTGCGGCTGTCGTCCGGGGCGCAGTGGCAGAAGGTGGTCAAGGAAGGGACGGCGCCGGTCTATCCCGGGTAGTCGGTCCATCCCGGGTGGCCGGTCTGCCCCGGGTGGCCGGTTTTGTTCGGCCCATCCGGGGTGACCGGCTCGTGCGTCGCCCGTACGACGACCGCCGCTGGCGTGTTGTCCACACGGAGTTGGCCCGGAGTTATCCACAGGGGTGGCAGGGCGGCGCGTGCGTTGGCACAGTGGTGGGCATGCGGGGGTGGTGGCAGGACCTCACCGATCTGGTGCTGCCGGCCGAGTGCGGAGGCTGCGGGAGGCCTCGCGCGGTGCTCTGCCCGGAGTGCCGTGCGGCCTTGAGCGGGGCCGTGCCGAGCCGGGTGCGACCGGTGCCGGAGCCGAGGGGGCTGCCCGTGGTGCACGCTGCGGCCCCGTACGAGGACGAGGTGCGCGCGGCGCTTCTCGCCCACAAGGAACGGGGCGTCCTGACACTCGCCGCGCCGCTGGGAGCGGCCCTGGCAGGGGCCGTAAGAGCGGCGCTGGCGTGCCGGCAGGAAAAGGGTCCGGGTGGACGTCCGGCACGCCTGGACGGGCGGCTGAGGCCCGGGAACGGGCAGCTGGGGTCCGAGAGCGGCCGGGCGATGACCGATGGCGCCGTACTGCTGGTCCCCGTGCCGTCCTCACGGCGGGCGGTACGGGCGCGGGGCCACGACCCGGCGCGGCGGATCGCGCTCGCCGCGGCTGGTGAGCTGCGACGCACGGGAACATCGGCCCGGGTGCTCGGCGTGCTGCGCCAGCGGCGGACCGTGGCCGACCAGTCGGGGCTCAACTCCAGGCAGCGGCTGGGCAATCTCGCGGGGGCCCTGGAGGTGGCCTCCGGTGGCGCGCGGTTTCTCGCCGGTGGTGGCAGGGTCGTGGTGGTGGACGACCTGATGACGACGGGTGCCTCGCTGGCGGAGGCGGCACGCGCCGTACGGGCCGCGATGACGGACGCATACGCCGCAGCGACTTGGGAAGCGGCAGAGGTACGGAGGGCAGGGGAACGGATGCCGGAAACGACCGCGGAAGCGACGGCGACAGGGTCCATCCGGACACAAGCGGTCCGGGGAATGCTGGGTATGAGCGCGGTCGGTGACCTGATCTGCGCGGCAGTGGTCGCTGCGCCGCCCGACTCTTTCGAAATAAACCGGAACTGACTGAGAACTTCCATCGTTGCAGGTAATGAGAGGGCCAATTCACCTGAACGGAGGTACGCCTCGGTAGAGGGTGACGACATACGTCCGGGCGAGATATGTTCGGTTGTGAGGCAATGGCGCAGGCCGCACCTCGCATATCCGAATGCCGTGCTGCGGGTTTTCTGCAATCACCCGTACCGGTGGGGTGGAGATCTTGTCCGCGGGGGAGGAGGAGGTGAAAGTCACCGAGTCCGAGGTTCCGGGACACACCGGAGCCTGGTGCAAAAGGGAGATGCTCCGCCAGTGGAGCGGAGCGATCCGGGAACGGAGTTCTGCGTGGACATCGTCGTCAAGGGCCGCAAGACAGAGGTGCCCGAGCGGTTCCGCAAGCACGTGGCCGAGAAGCTGAAGCTGGAGAAGATCCAGAAGCTCGATGGCAAGGTGATCAGCCTCGACGTGGAGGTGTCCAAGGAGCCCAACCCTCGTCAGGCCGACCGTTGCGACCGAGTGGAGATCACGCTTCGCTCCCGCGGTCCGGTGATCCGGGCGGAGGCGGCGGCAAGCGATCCGTACGCGGCACTCGACCTGGCGGCGGACAAGCTCGAGGCCCGGCTGCGCAAGCAGCACGACAAGCGCTACACCCGCCGCGGCGCGGGCAGGCTCTCCGCCGCGGACGTCGCCGACACCGTCCCCGGCGCAGCGACGCTGAACGGGAACGGCAGCGTCGTCCACGAGGACGAGCCGGAGGGCATTCCGACCAAGAAGATCGGTTCGCTGGAGGTCAAGGGCGAAGGCCCCCTCATCGTTCGCGAGAAGACCCACGTCGCGTCCCCGATGTCACTCGACCAGGCCCTCTACGAGATGGAACTGGTCGGGCACGACTTCTACCTGTTCGTCGACTCCGAGACCAAGGAACCGAGCGTCGTCTACCGGCGGCACGCGTACGACTACGGCGTCATCCACCTCAGCACGGACCCGATGGTCGCCCAGGCGGCGACCGGTGCCGCGGGCGGCGCGCTCGGCGGCTGACCTCCCCGGTGACAGCTGAACCGGTGCCCCTGGAGCGCGCGTGCGCCCCCAGGGGCACCGGTGTGCGACCCACTTCGCGCCCGCTCTGTCACCGCACGGACGTCCGGGCATGAAATCATGGCCGCACCGGCCCAACCGGTGGGCCGTTGCCTTGGGTTGGCATGGCACGGAAACACAGGCCACGGCCTTCAGGGGGAGGAACGATGGCGGACAGCTTCGGACCGATGCGTGACGAGGACGCCGACGACGGCGTCGTCGCCATGGGCCCGGATGCGGGCTCTCCACGCAAGGAGCCCATCCGGGTCCTTGTCGTGGACGATCACGCCCTCTTCCGCCGCGGACTGGAGATCGTGCTCGCGGCCGAGGAGGACATCCAGGTCGTCGGCGAGGCGGGCGACGGCGCCGAGGCGGTCGACAAGGCCGCCGACCTTCTGCCGGACATCGTGCTGATGGACGTCCGGATGCCGAAGCGGGGCGGTATCGAGGCGTGCACGTCCATCAAGGAGGTGGCTCCGAGCGCGAAGATCATCATGTTGACGATCAGTGACGAGGAAGCCGATCTCTACGACGCGATCAAGGCGGGCGCGACCGGTTATCTCCTCAAGGAGATCTCCACCGACGAGGTGGCCACGGCCATTCGCGCGGTGGCCGACGGGCAGTCGCAGATCAGCCCCTCCATGGCGTCGAAACTGCTCACCGAGTTCAAGTCGATGATCCAGCGGACGGACGAACGCCGTCTGGTGCCCGCGCCGCGGCTCACGGACCGTGAGCTGGAGGTCCTCAAACTCGTCGCCACCGGGATGAACAACCGGGATATCGCCAAAGAGCTGTTCATCTCCGAGAACACCGTGAAGAACCACGTGCGCAACATTCTGGAGAAGCTGCAGCTGCACTCCCGCATGGAGGCCGTGGTGTACGCGATGCGGGAGAAGATCCTCGAGATCCGCTAGCCGCCGGATCCGCTCGATCCACCGGATCCGGCGGGGCCCGGCCGCCCGTCCGACAGGGTGTGATCACGCCAGCGCGCGGGCCAGTTCCGCCGTCAGCGGCTCGCGCAGCTCCGGGGCGTCCACCCGTTCCACCCGTACGTCCGTGCAGTCCACCCAGCTCGCGGCCTCCACCAGGGCCTGGGCGACGGCGGGAACGGCCTTGAGGCCGTCCAGGGTCACCTGTTTGGCCACCAGGGTGCGCCCCTCACGGGCCGGGTCCACCCGGCCGACGAGGTGGCCTCCGGCGAGCACCGGCATCGCGAAGTAGCCGTACACCCGCTTCGGCTTCGGGACGTACGCCTCCAGGCGGTGGGTGAAGCCGAAGATCCGCTCCGTCCGCGCCCGCTCCCAGACGAGCGAGTCGAACGGGGAGAGGAGTGTCGTGCGGTGGCGGCCGCGCGGGGCCGTCTCCAGGGCTGCCGGGTCGGCCCAGGCGGGCTTGCCCCAGCCCTCGACGGTCACCGGGACCAGACCCGAGTCGGCGATCACCGCGTCGACCTGCTCGCCCTTGAGGCGGTGGTAGTCGGCGATGTCCGCGCGCGTGCCGACGCCCAGGGACTGGCCCGCGAGGCGGACGAGACGGCGCAGGCACTCGGCGTCGTCCAGCTCGTCGTGGAGCAGGGACTCGGGGACGGCGCGCTCGGCGAGGTCGTACACCCGCTTCCAGCTGCGGCGCTCGGTGCACACGACCTCGCCGTACATCAGCGCGCGTTCGACGGCGACCTTCGTGCCCGACCAGTCCCACCACTCGCTGGTCTTCTTCGCGCCGCCCAAGTCCGTGGCCGTGAGCGGGCCTTCGGCGCGCAGCTGCTTGATGACCTGGTCGTACATGCCGTCCGGCAGGGCGTGGTTCCAGTGCGGGCGGGCGCGGTAGGCGCGGCGTCGGAAGGCGAAGTGGGGCCACTCCTCGATGGGGAGGATGCAGGCGGCGTGGGACCAGTACTCGAAGGCATGCGGGCGCGTCGCGGTCGCGGGGGGCGTGCCGTCGGCGGTGGCGGTCGGGGTCCAGTACGCACTGTCCACCGTTTTGCGGCCCACCGCTCCCAGGCGGGCATACGGGATGAGCTCGTGCGAGCGGGCGAGGACCGAGATCGTGTCGAGCTGGACCGCGCCGAGGTGCCGGAGGACTCCGCGTACGCCGGACCTGCGGTCCGGGGCGCCGAGGAAGCCCTGGGCGCGCAGGGCGATGCGGCGGGCTTCGTCTGCGGAGAGCTCGGCGGCGGGGTGGGGGAGGCTCGTCATGTTCCGCACGATAGGCGGTGGCACTGACAGTGGGGGTGGGCCGGGGCGCCCTTTGGAACTTGGTGGGCGGTGGGGGTGTGCACGCCGGGTTTTCTCGCCGCCTCCGCCCCTACCCGTCCCGTTCCTGGGGGCTGCGCCCCCAGACCCCCCCTTCGGCCTGGACGGCCTTGTCCTCAAACGCCGGACGGGCTGGGATCTCGCGCCGGCAGGTAGGGCGCCGTGGACGGCAGGCCCAAGTCCGAAGGGAGCAGGGAGCCTACCCAGGCGTCTCTGCGGACGCCCTTGTTGTTGACGGCGGAACGGAGAGTGCCCTCGATGGTGAAGCCGGCGTGTTCGGCGACGGACCGGGAGCCGGTGTTGCCGACTTCGGCCCGCCATTCGACGCGGTCGACGGACAAGGCCGTGAACGCCCAGCGGGAGGCGGCGACGGCGGCCTCGGTGATGTAGCCGTTGCCGCGGTGCTCCTTGGTGGCCCAGAAACCGATCTCGCCGACGCCGAGGGCGCGCATGGTGATGCTGAGCACGCCCGCCAACTCCCCTTCGGGAAGAAAGACGCCGAACGTGAACGCCGAGCCGTCCGCCCAGCCGTCGGGCACCAGCTGCTCGGTGAACCCCTGGGCGTGCTCGCGCAGATACGGCGAGGGAATCGTGGTCCAGCGCTGGATGTCGGGGTCCTGGGCGGCGTCGTACACGGCGTCGGTGTCGTGCGGGCCCACCGTGCGCAGCAGAAGACGGTCGGTGGTCAGGGTGACGGGGTCCATCGGGCGATTCTGCTCGGGAGAGCGGAAGGGCGCCATCCCTTTGCGGAGGACGCCGTTTCCTGTCTGTGCGTGAGGGTGTGATTACTTTTCGCAGTGACAACGCGGCACCTTCCGCAACCCCTGCCCGTTGTCCTAGTGGCTGTCACTGGCAGACCTCCCGGCGCGGTGGGGTCCTCGCTTACGATGGCCGTTGCTCAAGCTGTGTTTTGAAACTGTCATTGAAACCCGACCGTCCCAGGCCCGACCGGCAAGGAGACAAACCCCCGTGTCCGTCCTCTCGAAGATCATGCGTGCAGGCGAAGGCAAGATCCTGCGCAAGCTGCACCGCATCGCGGACCAGGTCGCCTCCATCGAAGAGGACTTCGTCGACCTCTCCGACGCCGAGCTGCGGGCCCTCACCGATGAGTACAAGCAGCGGTACGCCGACGGCGAAAGCCTCGACGACCTGCTGCCCGAAGCGTTCGCCACCGTCCGCGAGGCGGCCAAGCGCGTCCTTGGCCAGCGCCACTACGACGTGCAGATGATGGGCGGCGCCGCGCTCCACCTCGGCTACGTCGCCGAGATGAAGACCGGTGAGGGCAAGACACTCGTCGGCACCCTGCCCGCGTATCTGAACGCCCTCTCCGGAGAAGGCGTCCACCTCATCACGGTCAACGACTACCTGGCCGAGCGCGACTCCGAGATGATGGGCCGCGTCCACAAGTTCCTGGGCCTGGAAGTCGGCTGCATCCTCGCCAACATGACGCCGGCCCAGCGTCGCGAGCAGTACGCGTGCGACATCACGTACGGCACGAACAACGAGTTCGGCTTCGACTACCTGCGCGACAACATGGCGTGGGCGCAGGACGAACTGGTGCAGCGCGGCCACAACTTCGCGATCGTCGACGAGGTCGACTCGATCCTCGTCGACGAGGCCCGCACCCCGCTGATCATCTCCGGCCCGGCCGACCAGGCCACCAAGTGGTACGGCGACTTCGCCAAGCTCGTCACGCGCCTGAAGAAGGGCGAGGCGGGCAACACCCTGAAGGGCATCGAGGAGACCGGCGACTACGAGGTCGACGAGAAGAAGCGCACCGTCGCCATCCACGAGCCCGGTGTCGCCAAGGTCGAGGACTGGCTCGGCATCGACAACCTCTACGAGTCGGTCAACACGCCTCTCGTCGGCTACCTGAACAACGCCATCAAGGCCAAGGAACTCTTCAAGAAGGACAAGGACTACGTCGTCATCGACGGCGAAGTCATGATCGTCGACGAGCACACCGGCCGTATCCTCGCCGGCCGCCGCTACAACGAGGGCATGCACCAGGCGATCGAGGCGAAGGAAGGGGTGGACATCAAGGACGAGAACCAGACGCTCGCCACGATCACCCTGCAGAACTTCTTCCGCCTCTACAAGCGCCACGACCGCGAGGGCAAGGAACTGCCCGGCCTCTCCGGCATGACCGGTACGGCGATGACCGAGGCCGCCGAGTTCCACCAGATCTACAAGCTCGGCGTCGTCCCGATCCCGACCAACCGGCCGATGGTCCGCATGGACCAGTCGGACCTGATCTACCGCACCGAGGTCGCGAAGTTCGAGGCAGTCGTCGACGACATCGCCGAGAAGCACGAGAAGGGCCAGCCGATCCTCGTCGGTACGACGTCGGTCGAGAAGTCCGAGTACCTCTCGCAGCAGCTCTCCAAGCGCGGCATCCAGCACGAAGTGCTCAACGCCAAGCAGCACGACCGTGAGGCGACGATCGTCGCCCAGGCCGGCCGCAAGGGCGCCGTGACGGTCGCCACCAACATGGCCGGCCGTGGTACCGACATCAAGCTCGGCGGCAACCCCGACGACCTCGCCGAGGCGGAGCTGCGTCAGCGCGGCCTCGACCCCGAGGAGCACATCGAGGAGTGGGCCGCCGCGCTGCCGGCCGCCCTGGAGCGGGCCGAGAAGGCGGTCAAGGCGGAGTTCGAGGAGGTCAAGGAGCTCGGCGGGCTCTACGTCCTCGGCACCGAGCGCCACGAGTCCCGGCGTATCGACAACCAGCTGCGCGGTCGTTCCGGCCGTCAGGGCGACCCGGGTGAGTCCCGCTTCTACCTGTCGCTGGGCGACGACCTGATGCGCCTGTTCAAGGCCCAGATGGTCGAGCGCGTCATGTCGATGGCGAACGTCCCCGACGACGTCCCCATCGAGAACAAGATGGTCACGCGCGCGATCGCGTCGGCCCAGTCGCAGGTCGAGACGCAGAACTTCGAGACCCGCAAGAATGTCCTCAAGTACGACGAGGTCCTCAACCGGCAGCGCGAGGTCATCTACGGCGAGCGCCGCCGCGTCCTGGAGGGCGAGGACCTGCAGGAGCAGATCCAGCACTTCATGGACGACACGATCGACGCCTACATCGCTGCGGAGACCGCCGAGGGCTTCGCCGAGGAGTGGGACCTGGACCGGCTGTGGGGTGCCTTCAAGCAGCTCTACCCGGTGAAGGTCACCGTCGACGAGCTGGAGGAGGCGGCCGGCGACCGCGCCGGTCTGACCGCCGAGTTCATCTCCGAGTCCATCAAGGACGACATCCACGACCAGTACGCGAGCCGTGAGGAGCAGCTCGGCTCCGAGATCATGCGTGAGCTGGAGCGCCGGGTCGTGCTGTCGGTCCTGGACCGCAAGTGGCGCGAGCACCTCTACGAGATGGACTACCTCCAGGAGGGCATCGGCCTGCGCGCGATGGCGCAGAAGGACCCGCTGGTCGAGTACCAGCGCGAGGGCTTCGACATGTTCGGCGCCATGATGGACGGCATCAAGGAGGAGTCCGTCGGCTACCTGTTCAACCTGGAGGTCCAGGTCGAGCAGCAGGTCGAGGAGGTCCCTGTCGAGGACACCGCGCCTTCGCTGGACAAGGAGGACGCCCCCGCCGCGGCCAACGTCGCGGGCGGACGCCCCGAGATCCGCGCCAAGGGCCTCGACGCCCCGCAGCGGCCCGACCGTCTGCACTTCTCCGCGCCGACCGTGGACGGCGAGGGTGGCATCGTCGAGGGCGACTTCGCCAGCGACGAGGAGCCCGTGCGCTCCGAGGCGGACGGCCTCACGCGCGCGGAGCGCCGCAAGCAGCAGAAGGGCACGCGCCGCCGCAAGAAGTGACGCGCGCCGCGCGTCAGCGGCAGCCGACCGGTTGAGGGCCGGGCACCTTCGGGTGTCCGGCCCTTTGCGTGCGTGCGGACGGCCGGGGCGGCCGGAGGAGGCGGGCTCAGTCGTCGTCCCCGTGCGGCATGCGAGGGCCGCCCAGCTCCACCGCCGTGCACCGCCAGCGATGGTCGAGGCCCTGCTCCAGGCGGAAGGCCATGGCGCGGAGCTGCTTGCCGGCGCCGATGCGGGCGAACGCCTCGATCGCGCCCGGGCGCGGGACGAAGTAACCGATGTCCCGAACGACCGGGCGGGTGCCGCGGGTGCGCAGGGGGCCGCGTTCGGCGAGCCAGGCCAGTTCGTCGTAGGCGCGGCCCGCGGTGTGGCGGAGCATGCAGTGGACGGGGCGCTGACCGCTCAGCACGGCGAGGAGACGGTCGGCGAAGAGATCGGTGGGGCGGGGCTGGACGGGCCTGAGAGGGGCTTCCATGGGCGCGGAAAGGGCGACACCGCTGTGCGACGCGCTCGGCGCTCCGGGGCTTTCAGGACTTCCCGGTGCCCCGGGCGCCGTACGCCGTGCGGTGTCGCCCGGGGGTGTGGACGGCGGGCTGCCTCCCGGTGTCGTACGCGGGGCGCCGGCGCCCGGTGCGCGGGGAGGGGTGCTGCCGGGTCGGCGGGTGTCGCGGCGGCCCGGCGGGCGGGTGCCCGGGTGGCGGTTGGCCGTCCTCGTCATCACCTTGTTCATGCGTCGTCCCCGCTCTGTGCGGCCCGGACCGATACCGGGCAGTAACTTTGTGTTGGGGATCTTGTACGAGGCGTGAGCGGGCCTGTGCAAGGACGTCGGCCGGGCGTCGCGGCGGCCGGGAGGTTCACCTATCAGGGTGGCCGGGCGTAGCGCGGGCCTTGGCGTGACAGGGGCGTACCGGGTGAGGTCCGGGACCGGGGTGGACGCCGTGCGGGGGTAGGGCCCGGGACCCGAAAGGGGACTCCCGCACGTATCCTGAAGGCCCTCCCGGGAGGCGCCGAACGCCCTCCTCGGAGTCCTCCGCGGAGCCTTCCGACTACGAAAGCGGCCAGCCATGCGCGTCTACGTCCCCCTGACCCTCTCCGGTCTCGCCGAGGCGTACAAGACGGGGGAGCTGGGGGCGGCACCGCTCGTCGCGTACGCCGTGACGCCCGCGCTGCGCGAGTGGTACGTCTCCGACGACATCGAGGAACTCGAGTACGCGGCGCTGAACCGCGCCGCCCTGGCCTCGCTGCGGCTGCTCGCGGGCGAGCCGGGGGCCGTGCGGCGGCGCGTCGTCGTCGCGGTCGACGTGCCGGACCGGGCCGCGGTCGCCGACCCCGACCGGGGGCTCGACCCCGGGGCGCTCGGTGAGGTGCGGGTCGCCGACCCCGTGCCGCTCGCGAAGGCGGCCGCCGTGCACGTGGACGCGGACGACGCCGAGACGGATGTCGCCGCGGCCGTGGCGGCGCTGGGCGCGGCGGACCACGGGGACGACGACGCGCAGTTCGTCGTGGACGGGGCCGAGGACCACGAGCTGCTGTGGTTCGCCACGCAGGAGATTCCCAACCTGGTCGGGCTGGGGGGCTGAGCGTTCGCCCCGCCCCGGCGGGGCGCCTGCCCACGACCGGGACGGCGACAGGTGCGACGACCGAGGCCGGGACGACCGTGACAGCAGTGATGGTCACGGAAGCCATGACGGTTGCGGCGACTGGGTTGTCAGTGCGGGCGGGTACTTTCTTGTCATGGGGAAGCACGGAGCAGCGCACATTGTGTGGGACTGGAACGGGACTCTGTTCCACGACAACGCCGCGATCATCGGAGCGACGAACGCGGCGTTCGCCGAGCTGGGCCTTGAGCCGATCACGCTGGAGCGGTACCGGGCGTTGTACTGCGTACCGGTGCCGAAGTTCTACGAGCGGCTGATAGGCCGGCTGCCGACCGATGACGAGTGGGAGGTCATGGACGAGACCTTCCACCGGTACTACGCGCAGCACCGCGCGAGGTGCGGGCTCACGGCGGGGGTGCCGACGCTGCTCGCCGAGTGGGCCTCGGCGGGCCGCAGCCAGTCGATCCTCAGCATGTACGTGCACGACGAGCTGGTGCCGCTGGTGCGGGGCTTCGGGATCGAGCCGCATTTCCTGCGGGTCGACGGGCGGACCGGGCCCTCCGGCGGGAGCAAGGCCGAGCACATGGTGCGGCACGTGGGCGCGCTCGGCGGCGTCGTGGAGCCGGCCCGGGTGGTCGTCATAGGTGACGCGGCCGACGACGCGGTGGCCGCCCTGCACGTGGGCGCGCAGGCGGTGCTCTACACCGGTGGCTCCCACAGCCGTGCCAGCCTCGAAGGAGTGGGCGTACCCGTGGTCGACAGCCTGGAGGAGGCCGTCGAGGAGGCGGAGCGGTTGGCGGCGTGACGTGAGGGTGGGCTGACAGGCGCGAGGGAGCGTGCGGCTGTCCTCGTCGGCGGTGGCTGCCGGTGGGGTCGGCGGATGTTTCGCCGGCCGTAGGTAGGTAGGTCCGTCCTCCGCTGCGGGGGTCAGTTCACCGGTGCCTTCGCGCGCAGCACCGTCAGGAACTCGCGCATCCAGTGGGAGTGGTCCGGCCAGGCCCGGGACGAGACGAGCGTGCCGTCGACCACCGCCTCGGCGTCCTGGAACGACGCGCCCGCGGCCAGCATGTCCGGCTCCAGCGCCGGGTACGCCGTGACGCGGCGCCCGCGCAGCCCGTCGACGGCCGCCGTCAGGAGCGGGCCGTGGCAGATCTGGGCGATCGGCTTGTCCGTGTCGAAGAAGGCCTTGAGGATCTTGCGGAGTTCGGGGTCGTTGCGGAGGTACTCGGGGGCGCGGCCGCCGGGGATGACGAGGGCGGCGTACTGGCCGGGCTCGACGTCCGCGAACGCGAGGTCCGCGGGCCAGGTGTAGCCGGGCTTTTCGGTGTACGTGTCGAAGCCGGGTTCGAAGTCGTGGACGACGAACCGCAGCGTCTTGCGGGTGGGGGCGGCGATATGGACGTCGTAGCCCTCCTCGCGCAGGCGTTGGTACGGGTACAGGACTTCGAGGGATTCCGCTGCGTCGCCGGTGACGATCAGGATCTTCGCTGCCATGTCGCTGCGCTCCGCTCGGACGGGGGTGCGCCTCCGGTGGGCGTCATGGGCAACGTGCCTCGGCGGGGAGGTCTTGCCAAGGGGGTCTGCGCGACGGGTCGCGCAGACCGGCGCTCACGGGGGCGGCGCGACGGCCCGCGTCCGACCGGCTCCGCCGCCCCCGGCCGCCCCCAAATCTCACCCACGGCACGTCCTGCCCCCATTCGCCCCTGTGCAGAACGTCAAAGTTCCACCCCCTCTTTTGTACACATACGGCTCATGACGAGGGCCGGGTGAGGAGCGATAGCCTGGGTGGCGTGATCAGCGCGATATCTCGCGGGGGCATCGTCGCCCCTGCCCTGCGCCCGGTGAGCACGGACGACATCCGTGACCGGGCGGTCGCTGGTCTTCGCGGGTGGGACGTGCGGTGCGTACCGGCGTCGCCGAGAGCAGCGTCACAGTCTTCGTGGACGCCGAGAATGGCCGATAACCCCCCGCTCATCTCTCCCTGCGGCATAGCGTCGAACCAGACCGGACACCCCGCGTCTCGGCGTGACGTCAATGCCCATGTCATCAGGGAAGAGACCGAACTTCCTTCTACGTCACGCAACGGCGCGCGACAGGAGCCAGAGGACAATGCAGACCAAGCTGGACGAAGCAAAGGCCGAGCTGCTCGAGAGGGCCGCCCGGGTAGCTGAGAACAGCCCGGTCGGGGGGCACCTACCGACTGGGACGACGGGCGAGGGCACCCCCGACCGGGACACCGTGCTCGCGTTCCTCCAGCGCTACTACCTGCACACCGCCCCGGAGGACCTGACCGACCGCGACCCGGTCGACGTCTTCGGAGCCGCCTTCTCCCACTACCGGCTGGCCGAGATCCGCCCGCAGGGCACGGCCAATGTGCGGGTCCACACGCCGACCGTGGAGGAGAACGGCTGGACGTGCAGCCACTCCGTCGTCGAGGTCGTGACGGACGACATGCCCTTCCTGGTCGACTCCGTCACCAACGAGCTGTCCCGGCAGGGGCGCGGCATTCATGTCGTCATCCATCCGCAGTTCGTCGTACGGCGTGACCTCACCGGCAAGCTGATCGAGGTCCTGGAGGCCCGGCCGACCCCCGGTGATCTTCCGCACGACGCCCATGTCGAGTCCTGGATCCACGTCGAGATCGACCGCGAGACCGACCGCGCCGACCTCAAGCAGATCACCGCCGATCTGCTGCGCGTGCTCTCCGACGCCCGTGAGGCCGTCGAGGACTGGGAGAAGATGCGCGACGCCGCGCTGCGCATCGCCGAGGAGCTGCCCACCGAGCCGACCGCGGACGACCTGCGCGACCAGGATGTCGAAGAGGCCCGTGAGCTGCTGCGCTGGCTTTCCGACGACCACTTCACGTTCCTCGGCTACCGCGAGTACGAGCTGCGCGACGACGACTCGCTGACCGCCGTCCCGGGCACCGGGCTCGGCATCCTGCGCGCCGACCCGCAGCACGCCGGCGAGGACAGCCACCCCGTCAGCCCCTCCTTCGAGCGGCTGCCCGCCGACGCCCGCGCCAAGGCCCGCGAGCACAAGCTCCTCGTCCTGACGAAGGCCAACAGCCGGGCCACCGTGCACCGGCCGAGCTACCTCGACTACGTCGGCGTCAAGAAGTTCGACGCGAACGGCAACGTCGTCGGCGAGCGGCGCTTCCTCGGGCTCTTCTCCTCCGCGGCCTACACCGAGTCCGTGCGCCGGGTGCCCGTCGTCCGCCGCAAGGTCGAGGAAGTCCTCCGCGGCGCCGGGTTCTCACCCAACAGCCACGACGGACGCGACCTGCTCCAGATCCTGGAGACCTACCCCCGCGACGAGCTGTTCCAGACGCCCGCCGACGAACTGCGCTCCATCGTCACCTCCGTGCTCTACCTCCAGGAGCGCCGCCGACTGCGGCTCTACCTGCGCCAGGACGAGTACGGGCGCTACTACTCGGCCCTCGTCTACCTGCCGCGCGACCGCTACACCACCGGCGTACGCCTCAGGATCATCGACATCCTCAAGGAGGAGCTCGACGGCATCAGCGTCGACTTCACCGCCTGGAACACCGAGTCGATCCTCTCCCGGCTGCACTTCGTGGTCCGCGTCCCGCAGGGCACCGAGCTGCCCGAGCTGTCGGACGCCGACAAGGAGCGCATCGAGGCGCGGCTCGTCGAGGCCGCCCGCTCCTGGGCCGACGGCTTCGCGGAGGCGCTGAACGCCGAGTGCGGCGAGGAGCGCGCCGCCGAACTGCTGCGCCGCTACGGCAACGCCATCCCCGAGGGCTACAAGGCCGACCACACCCCGCGCGCCGCGGTCGCCGACCTCGTCCACCTCGAAAAGCTCACCGGCGGCAAGGGCGACACGAGTGGCACCCAGGCCTTCGCGCTCAGCCTCTACGAGCCCGTCGGCGCCGCTCCCGGCGAGCGCCGCTTCAAGATCTACCGCAGGGGCGAGTCCGTCTCCCTGTCCGCCGTCCTGCCGGTGCTCCAGCGGCTCGGCGTCGAGGTCACCGACGAGCGGCCGTACGAACTGCGCTGCTCGGACAGCACGATCGCCTGGATCTACGACTTCGGTCTGCGGCTGCCCAGGCTCCAGAACGGCAACGGCGACTACCTCGCCGACGACGCCCGCGAGCGCTTCCAGCAGGCCTTCTCCGCGACCTGGACCGGGCATGCCGAGAACGACGGCTTCAACGCCCTCGTGCTCAGCGCCGGGCTCAGCTGGCGCCAGGCGATGGTGCTGCGCGCGTACGCCAAGTACCTGCGCCAGGCCGGTTCGACGTTCAGCCAGGACTACATGGAGGACACCCTCCGCAACAACGTCCACACCACCCGGCTGCTCGTCTCCCTCTTCGAGGCGCGGATGTCGCCGGACCGCCAGCGGGCCGGCACGGAACTGACCGACGCCCTCATGGAGGAGCTGGACGCCGCTCTCGACCAGGTCGCGAGCCTGGACGAGGACCGGATCCTGCGGTCCTTCCTGACCGTCATCAAGGCGACCCTGCGCACCAACTTCTTCCAGGAGGCGCTCGGCGGACAGCCGCACGAGTACGTCTCCATGAAGTTCGACCCGCAGGCCATCCCGGAGCTTCCGGCGCCCCGGCCCGCGTACGAGATCTGGGTGTACTCGCCGCGCGTCGAAGGCGTCCACCTGCGATTCGGCAAGGTCGCCCGCGGTGGCCTGCGCTGGTCCGACCGGAGGGAGGATTTCCGGACGGAGGTCCTCGGCCTGGTCAAGGCGCAGATGGTCAAGAACACGGTCATCGTGCCGGTCGGTGCGAAGGGCGGCTTCGTCGCCAAGCAGCTGCCCGACCCGTCCGTGGACCGCGACGCGTGGCTCGCCGAGGGCATCCGCAGCTACCGGACCTTCATCTCGGCGCTGCTCGACATCACCGACAACCTGGTCGCCGGCGAGGTCGTGCCGCCCGCCGACGTCGTACGGCACGACGAGGACGACACCTACCTCGTCGTCGCCGCCGACAAGGGCACCGCGACGTTCTCGGACATCGCCAACGAGGTCGCCGAGTCGTACAACTTCTGGCTCGGCGACGCCTTCGCCTCCGGCGGCTCCGCCGGTTACGACCACAAGGGCATGGGCATCACCGCCCGCGGCGCCTGGGAGTCGGTGAAGCGCCACTTCCGGGAGCTGGGCGTGGACACCCAGTCCGAGGACTTCACGGTCGTCGGCGTCGGTGACATGTCCGGTGACGTGTTCGGCAACGGAATGCTGCTCTCCGAGCACATCCGGCTGATCGCCGCCTTCGACCACCGGCACATCTTCATCGACCCGACCCCGGTCGCGGAGACGTCGTACGCCGAGCGCCGCCGCCTCTTCGAGCTGCCGCGCTCCTCGTGGGCCGACTACGACGCCTCGCTGATCTCGTCCGGCGGCGGCATCTTCCCGCGTACCGCCAAGGCGATCCAGATCAACGCCCACATCCGCGAGGCCCTCGGCATCGAGTCGGGCATCGTCAAGATGACCCCGGCCGACCTGATGAAGGCGATCCTCAAGGCGCCGGTCGACCTGCTGTGGAACGGCGGCATCGGTACGTACGTGAAGGCGTCCACCGAGACGCACGCGGACGTCGGCGACAAGGCCAACGACGCCATCCGCGTTGACGGCGCCGACCTCGGCGTCAAGGTCGTGGGCGAGGGCGGCAACCTCGGCCTCACCCAGCTCGGCCGCATCGAGTTCGCGATGCAGGGCGGCAAGATCAACACCGACGCCATCGACAACAGCGCGGGCGTGGACACCTCCGACCACGAGGTGAACATCAAGATCCTGCTCAACGCGGTCGTCGCGGACGGCGACATGACCGTCAAGCAGCGCAACAAGGTGCTCGCCGAGATGACCGACGAGGTCGGCGGCCTGGTCCTGCGCAACAACTACGCGCAGAACGTGGCGATCGCCAACGCGCTGGCCCAGTCCGGCAGCATGCTCCACGCCCAGCAGCGCTTCATGCGCCACCTGGTCAGGGAGGGCCACCTCGACCGGGCCCTGGAGTTCCTGCCCACCGACCGGCAGATCCGCGAGCGGCTCAACTCGGGCCAGGGCCTGACCGGTCCGGAGACGGCCGTCCTCCTCGCGTACACGAAGATCACGGTCGCCGACGAGCTGCTCGCCACGTCACTGCCCGACGACCCCTACCTCCAGGGCCTGCTGCACGCGTACTTCCCGACGGCGGTGCGCGACAGGCTCCGCGAGCAGGTCGACGCGCACGCGCTGCGCCGCGAGATCGTCACGACCGTCCTGGTCAACGACACGGTCAACACGGGCGGTACGAGCTTCCTGCACCGGCTGCGCGAGGAGACGGGGGCGTCCCTGGAGGAGATCGTCCGGGCGCAGACCGCGGCCCGCGCGATCTTCAACTCCAGTGCGGTGTGGGACGCCGTCGAGGCGCTCGACAACGTGGTGGACGCGGCCGTGCAGACCCGCATCCGGCTGCACTCCCGCCGTCTCGTCGAGCGCGGCACGCGCTGGCTGCTCAACAACCGGCCGCAGCCGCTGGAGCTGAGCGGGACGATCAGGTTCTTCAAGGACCGGGTCGAGCAGGTCTGGGCCGA
This sequence comes from Streptomyces sp. NPDC005485, assembly GCF_040606085.1. Lineage (NCBI taxonomy): Bacteria > Bacillati > Actinomycetota > Actinomycetes > Kitasatosporales > Streptomycetaceae > Streptomyces > Streptomyces sp. NPDC005485. The sequence goes on from NZ_JBEXDZ010000037.1 coordinate 28,038, forward strand.
GCTGCCCAAGCTGCTGCGCGGCGCGGACCTGGAGTGGTACCAGCAGATCTACGACGAGCTGACGGGCGCCGGCGTCCCGGACGAACTCGCCACGCGCGTGGCCGGGTTCTCCTCCGCCTTCCCGACGCTGGACATCGTCGCGGTCGCCGACCGCGTGGACAAGGAACCGATGGCCGTGGCCGAGGTCTACTACGACCTCGCCGACCGTCTGCGGATCACCCAGCTGATGGACCGCATCATCGAACTCCCGCGCTCCGACCGGTGGCAGTCCATGGCCCGCGCGTCGATCCGTGAGGACCTGTACGCGGCCCACGCGGCGCTCACCTCGGACGTACTGGCCGTCGGCAACGGCACGTCCACGCCCGAGCAGCGCTTCAAGGCGTGGGAGGAGAAGAACGCGGCGATCCTCGGCCGGGCCCGCACCACCCTGGAGGAGATCCAGAGCTCGGACTCCTTCGACCTCGCCAACCTCTCGGTCGCCATGCGGACCATGCGAACGCTGCTGCGCACGCATTCGTAGGTGCTGCGGCCGTTCTCCGGCCTTCGCAGCTGCTACGCCGACGGGGGCGCCCCGGGCCGATCACGGCTCGGGGCGCCCCCGTCCTCAGTGTCCTCGGCGTTCTCAGTTCGCGATGTTCCAGACGGTGACGGTGCCCGAGAAGTTGGGCAGGTAGTCGGAGTCCGCCGGGCGGTCGACCGACGTGATCGTCCACATGGCGAGGTTGCCGTCGCCGGTGACCATGCAGAGGTGGTCGCCCTCGGCGATCGCCTTCTCCTTGTTGATGGACTGGGCGCTCAGCGTCTCGGTGTACGGATTCTGCTCGGCCCCCGCCCGGCATTCCTGGGGCGTGGTGCCCGACGCCTTGCCCATGGGGCGGGTGAAGGTGAGCTGCGAGTTGTCGGCGGAGAAGTCGGCGGTGTCGCTGTCCATGTAGTTGGTCGGGTCGACCTTCGGCGCGTCGAGATCGACGTACGTCGAGTCGAGCCCTCCCGCGGGCGCGCGCAGCGTCAGCGCCTTGCCTTCGAAGAGCTTGCTGTACGTGGCGTTCGCGGTCGCCTGGCTCGACGAGCCCGAGGAGCCCGACGGCGTCGGTGAACTGCCGCCCGCCTGCTGCTCCTTGGACGGGCTCGGAGACGAACTCGCCTGACTTGCCGAGCCCTTGGAGCCGTTCGCCTTGCTGTCCTTGTCCTTGTCCTTGCCCAGTATCCACACCGCCGTGCCCGCGCCCGCCGCGACGGCGAGGACGACGACGGTCGCGATGACCGCCATACGGGCGCCCCGGCGGCGCTTTGGTGCGGCCGATGTCGCCGTGGGAGCCGGCGCAGGGGAGAGGTTGTAGGTCCGGGAGTCGTAGGCCGGGGCGGGTCCGAAGCCGGCGACCGGAGTCGGGGGCGCGGTCGGAGGCCCGGCCGGAGGTGCCGTCGGAGGCGCCGTCGGGGGTGCGGCCGGAGGCGCGGCCGGCATCTGCGGAGCCGTCGGCGGGGGCGGGTTCTGGGCGACCTGCTCACGGCGGGCGATCTCCGCGCCGAGCGGGGCGGGCAGCCAGCCCTGGAAGTCGCTCAGCCCGCGGCCGGCCAACTCCTGGCACAGCGCGGCGAGTTCCTCGGTGCCGATGCGCTCGGCGGGATCCGCGGTGAGGCAGCGTTCGAGCAGGGACCGCAACGCGAGGTCGTACGAGGCCAGTTGAGGAGGTCGGTGCGCGGTGTTGGCGATCTGCGCGGCGATGGTGATGGCGCCGCCGTCGCCGTAGGGGTGGCGTCCGGTGGCCGCGACGGCGGCGATCAGGCCGAGCGAGAACACGTCCGTCGCCGGTCCGACCCGCTCGCCGAGGGCGTGCTCGGGCGACATGTACTGCGGGGTGCCGATCAGACCGCCGGACTGGGTGAGCTGGGTGGCGTCGGCGGCGCGGGCGATGCCGAAGTCGATGACGTACGGGCCGCCCGCGCCCAGCAGGATGTTGCTGGGCTTGAGGTCGCGGTGGACGACCCCCGCCGCATGGATCGCGGAGAGCGCGCGGGCCGTGGTGCCGACCAGTTGGAAGACGGCCGCGGGCGGCAGCGGGCCGAACTGCGTCAGCGCGTCGTGCAGCGGGATGCCGGGGATGAACGCCGAGGCCAGCCAGGGCAGTTCACCGCTCGTGTCATGGTCGACGACCGGCACGATGTGGTAGCCCTGCACACGGCGGGCCGCCTGCACCTCCTGCTCGAAACGGCGCCGGAAGTCGTGATCCTGGCCGTACTCGCGGCGGATCACCTTCAGGGCGACCGGCTGCCCGCCGCGGGTGCGCGAAAGGTAGACGGTGCCCATGCCGCCCTCGCCGATCCGCGCCAGCAGGTGGTACCCGGCGGTCTCTCTCGGGTCCTGCGGCCCCAGGGGACTGAGGATGTCGCCTGTGCTGGTAGTGATGGGAGCCTCCCCCGTGCGCTGCCTGACTCCTGTGCCGCTCCTGACACTTGAGCGCTCAGAGCTTATACGCCGCCTACGACATCCCGTGGGCGCGTTCGGTTCCCCGCTTCACCCGTCCGCTACGGTTCCCGGCGCACCCGCCGCTGCCACTCCGCGTCCCGCACGGTCAGCGGGGCCGTCGGCGGCACGGCCCGCACGGTCGGGGCCTCGGCGAGGGCGAGGGTGCGCAGCGAGGCCTCGATGGTGTTCACGTGCGTCGCGACCGGGCCGGGCAGCCAGCCGGTGAAGTCCCGTACGTCCCGGCGGGCGGCGCCCGCGCAGTGCTCGGCGAGTTCGGCGGCGGATGGCCGGGCGGCCGGATCGGCGGCCAGGCAGCGGCGTACGACGTCGAGGAGGGGGCGCTGCATGCCGTCGAGGGCGGGTGGCTGCTGCTCGGTGCCCGCGATGCGCGCGGCGATCGCGAGGCCGTTGCCGCGGCCGAAGGGATGCTGTCCGGTGGCGGCCTCGGCGGCGAGCAGTCCGAGCGCGAAGACGTCGGCCGCGGAGGTCACCGGGCGCCCGAGGGCGTGCTCGGGGGACATGTAGCGCGGGGTGCCCACCAGCCGGCCCGCGGTGGTGAGCGTCGCGGCACCGGCGGCCCGCGCGATGCCGAAGTCGAGCAGCCAGGGGCCGTCCGCCGCGAGCAGCAGGTTGCCCGGCTTCATGTCGCGGTGGATCACTCCGGCCGTGTGGACGGAGTCGAGCGCGTACGCGGTGCAGGCGAGCAGCTGCAGCACGGCGGGGACCGGGAGCGGGCCGTGCGCCCGCAGGGCCTCGTCGAGGGGCACGCCCGGGACGTACCGGGTGGCGAGCCAGGGCCGTTCGCCGGAGGCGTCGTGGTCGACGACGGGGACCAGGTGGTAGCCGGAGACCCGGCGGGTGGCGGCCACCTCGCGGGCGAAGCGCTCCCGGAACTCGGGGCTGTCCGCGTACTCGCGGCGCACCAGTTTCAGGGCGACCGGCTGGCCGCCGCGGGTGTGCGAGAGGTAGACGGTGCCCATGCCGCCCTCGCCGATCCGGGCGCGCAGCGGGTACCCGGCGATCTCCCGTGGATCCTCCGGCCGCAGCGGCTTCGGCAGCGCGCTCTGCATGGCTCGGCCCCCCATCTCTTCGGCCCCTTCGGCCTGCCTGATTCTCTTGTTCGCGCCTTGGGGAATTCAAGCTCGGAACTTACCTTTTACTGCTAAAAGGGATATTTCAGCTAAGGTTGGCCCGATTGTCAGACGGATCGTGTGGAGGCTCGGACCCGTGACTGTGAACCTCTCCGAGGGGCGGGCCGCCACCGGCCGCCGTGTCCCCGAGAGCGCCCCGCCCGCAGACCCGCCTGCGGACCCGCCCGCCGCCGCCCGCCCCGGGGGCCTGGCGCGGGCGCGTCGGCTCGTCCTCGAAGTCGCGAGGTTCGGCCTCGTCGGCGGCAGCGGAGTCGCGGTCAACTTCCTCGTCTTCAACCTTCTGCTGCACGGCCTGAAGTGGTGGCCGACGCCCGCCACGGTGCTCGCCAGCTGCGTCGCCATGGCCACCAACTACGTCGGCTTCCGCTTCTTCGCCTACCGCGACCGGGCCTCGCGCACCCGCCGCCAGATCGTGCTGTTCTTCGTCTTCAGCGGCCTCGGCGTCGCGATGGAGACCGTGCTCTTCTACGCCGGCTACCACGGCCTGGGCATGGACGGCCCGTACGGCTCGAACATCGCCAAGGCCGTCTCCATCGTCCTCGCCTCGGCGTTCCGCTTCCTGGTCTACCGGACGTGGGTGTTCCAGCACGACGGCCGCCGCCCCTGACGGGTCCGGGCGACGGCCGCCGCCCCTGACAGGCCTCAGGCGACGGCCACGGTCTTCGGGGCCGGCTTCGCGCTCTTCGCCGGCTTGTCGCTCCCGCCGGTGAACGCCTCGTACTCCTTGAGGACGTCCTCCGTGGGGCCGTCCATGCGCAGTTCGCCGCGCTCCAGCCACAGGACGCGGTCGCAGGTGTCGCGGATCGACTTGTTGTTGTGGCTGACCAGGAAGACCGTGCCCGCGTGCTTGCGCAGTTCGCGGATGCGGGCCTCGGAGCGCTTCTGGAAGGAGCGGTCGCCGGTGGCGAGGGCCTCGTCGATCATCAGGACGTCGTGGTCCTTGGCGGCGGCGATGGAGAAGCGCAGCCGGGCCGCCATGCCGGAGGAGTACGTCCGCATGGGCAGCGTGATGAAGTCGCCCTTCTCGTTGATGCCGGAGAAGTCGACGATGTCCTCGTAGCGCTCCTTGATCTGCTCGCGGGACATGCCCATGGCGAGACCGCCGAGGAAGACGTTCCGCTCGCCGGTCAGGTCGTTCATCAGGGCCGCGTTGACGCCGAGCAGGGAGGGCTGGCCGTCGGTGTAGATCTTGCCGTTCTCGACGGGGAGCAGTCCGGCGACCGCCTTGAGGAGGGTCGACTTTCCGGAGCCGTTGGTGCCGATCAGACCGATGGCCTCGCCGCGGTACGCGGTGAAGGACACGTTCCGCACGGCGTGCACCTTGCGGACGCCCGAGGCCTGCTCGGTCTGCTTGCGGCGCAGCATGCGGTTGAGCGCGGCGGTGGCGCTGCCGCGGCCCGCGCCCGTGCCGTTGACGCGGTAGACGATGTCGACGCCGGCGGCGATGACGGTGGGGATCTTCGCGTCGGTGGGGCCCGGGGACGCGCCCGGGGTGAAGTCACCGCTCATGCCTTCGTCGACGGCCCTGTCGGCGCTCTCGTCGATGCCCTTGTTGATGCCCTTGTTGATGTCAGCCACGGCCGTACGTCTCCTCAGCCTTCCAGAAGTAGATGAAACCGCCGACGCCGGCGAGCAGCGCCCAGCCCGTCGCCAGCGCCCACACGTGGGGCGGCAACTGGCTGGAGTGGAAGCTGTCGATCAGGGCGTACCGCATCAGGTCGATGTAGACGACGGCCGGGTTGCACTGCAGCGCGTCCTTCAGGAGAGGGGAGCGGCCGGCCAGCATCTTGTCGAGGCTCCACATGACGCCGGACACGTACATCCAGGTGCGCAGCACGAACGGCATCAGCTGCGCGATGTCCGGTGTCCTGGCGCCGAGCCGGGCCACGATCATCGCGACGCCCGCGTTGAAGACGAACTGCAGCACCAGGACGGGCACCGCGAGCAGCCAGGAGGCGCTGAGCGGAACGCCGAAGCAGAGCAGGATCACGACGAGCGCGGCCATCGAGAACAGCAGCTGCTGGAGCTGCTGGAGGGCGAAGGAGACGGGCAGCGCGGCGCGCGGGAAGTGCAGCGCGCGCACCAGGCCCAGGTTGCCGGCGATGGCCCGGGTGCCCGTCATGATCGAGCTCTGCGTGAACGTCCAGATGAAGACGCCGGTGACCAGGAACGGCACGAAGTCCGCCACATGGCGCTTGGTGTTCATCAGCACGCCGAAGATGAAGTAGTAGACCGCCGCGTTCAGCAGGGGGGTCATCACCTGCCAGACCTGGCCGAGCTTCGCCTGGCTGTACTGGGCGGTGAGCTTGGCGGTGGCGAAGGCGGTGATGAAGTGGCGCCGCGCCCACAGCTGGCGGACGTACGCGGGCAGGGTCGGGCGGGCGCCGCTGACGGCCAGGCCGTAACGGGCGGCGAGTGCCTCGGCGGTCTCGGCCGTCGGAGGTGTCGCGGTCGCGGGGGGCGGTGTGTCGAGGACCTGGCTCACATCCGCTGCTTTCGCTCGGGGGGCGTGGGGTGCGCGGTCCGCCCTGGGACGTTTCTTACGTCGTCCTTGCCGTCTTCTTACGTCGGGACGGGACCGTATCGTCGCAACGTGAGAGTAGGGCGTTTCCACGTCGGAACGCAACCGTTTCGTCGTAACGCCCTATGCTGGTCCGTATGACGACCAACGCCGACTCCGCCCCGACGCGTCCGCGCCGCAGGGCCCCCGCGGGGGCGGCCGTGCTCCGGGAGGATGTGACCGAGGCCATCCAGGCCGCGGTCTTCGAGGAACTCGCGGCCGTCGGGTACGCGCGCATGTCCATCGAGGGCATCGCGCGCCGCGCGGGAGTCGGCAAGACGGCGGTGTACCGCCGCTGGCGGTCCAAGCTGCACCTGGTGCTGGACCTGGTCTCGGCGGTGGCGGTGCAGGGCCTGCCCGCGCCGGACACGGGGTCCCTCGAAGGGGACCTGCGGCTGCTCTACGAGGTCATGTCACGCGCCCTGCGTCACCCCGTGGCCGGCCAGATCATTCCGGACCTGCAGGCCGAGGCGGCCCGCAACCCGGAGATCGCCGAGGCCATGCAGAAGGCGCTGCGCGAGGGGCAGCAGGGGGTCGCGAGCGGGATCGTGGCGGCCGCGGCCGCGCGCGGCGAGGTCCGCGAGGACATCGACGCGGACCTCGCGCTCGACGTCATCTCCGGGCCGCTGTACTGGCGTTCGGTGGTCGTGCGCGCACCGAAGCCGCCGAAGGGATACCTGCCGAGCCTGGCGCGGGCCACGGCGGCGGCGCTCAAGGCGCTGTAGGCCTCCGGGGCTCAGGCGCCCGGGCGGCGGCGGGTCGCGAGCAGACCGAGGCCGGCCGCGAGCGAGACGCTGCCGGTGGCGACGCTGGCCAGGACCTCCTGCGTACCGTCGAATGTGTTACTGCTCGCGATGTTGGCGCCGAGGGCGACGAGGAACACGAACCAGAGCAGCGGCCTCATGAGCGGCGTTTCCTTCCGAGCGGGGTGCGGTGGACCTTCCGGGATCAACCATGCCGCCCGCGGGCCGCTCGCGCGGTGGAGTTTTCTCCCCAAAACACGAAAACGATCGCAGGCGCCGCCGAATCCTCAGCCGGCCAACCTGCGCGCCAGCTCCGTCAGTTCCGCCGCCCTCAGCACCCGGTCGCCGAATCCCGGCAGCGGCACGTGCAGCGGCTCGGTCCACCGCCGGGGGATGGCGCCCGCCCCGTACACGGCTCCCGCCAGGCCGCCCGTCACGGCGGCGACGGTGTCCGTGTCGCCGCCGAGGTCGACGGCCGCGCGTACGGCGTCCTCGTAGGAGGAGGTGGTCCGCAGGGCCCAGACGGCGGAGCCCAGGCACGGCCAGACGGCGCCGTTGAACTCGGTGGCGAGGTCGGGGTGCCAGTCCGGGGCGAGAACGACGCCGTACCGTTCGCGGTGGTCGGGGTGGACGAGCGCGAGCGTCTCGGGCAGCGCGGCGAGCGGGTCGGCGCCGTCCAGCGCGACGCGGACCAGCTCGTGGAAGACGGCCGTACCCTCCCAGGCGGCCCGGTCTCCGTGCGTGAGGGCGGCGATGCGGCGCCCGGCCTCCATGGTGGCCTCCCGCCCGTCCCGCGCGAAGTGCACGGCGGAGGTGGCGGCCCGCATCAACGCCCCGTTCCCCGCTGCCCGTTGGCTGACCTGGAAATGCAGGGAGGCGGCGAGGTCCCAGGGGTCGCCGCTGCCGAGGACCGCCTCGGTCTGCAGACCGATGTCCTTGGGGTCCGACGCCGCCCATCGCTGGAACCGCCGGAAGACATCCGGGAGCCGGAGCTCACCGCACTCGAGGAGCGACTCGCCCACCAGGACGGCCATCTGTGTGTCGTCGGTGGCCTCGCCGGGATCCCAGCCGCCGCCTCCGCACATCTCGCCGCCGTGCCCCGCCGCCGGGAAGCGTGCGCTGAACGCCCCTTCGGGTCCGAACTCGAAGGGTGCGCCGAGGGCGTCGCCCACGGCGGAGCCCAGGATCGCTCCCGTGGAGGCATCCGGCGTGCTCATCCGCGCGCGTCCGGGGCGCAGCCGCGCAGGACGTAGGCGGTGATGTCGTTCAGGCCGGACTCGACCGCCCCTTCGGGGAGGGAGCCGCTGACGGCGAGGCTGGCGAAGCCGTGGAGGGTGCTGAAGATCGGGGTGGCGATGCTCTCCACCGATCCTTCGCGCACCTCGCCGGCGCGCTGACCCTCGGTGATCACGGCGAGGGCCAGGGCGCCCAGCTGCTGGGAGGCCTTGACGAGGGCCTCGGACGCCGACGGGTCGTGCTTGATCGAGTACATGAGGTCCAGCAGCTCGGCGTTGTCGCCGGCGAAGCCGACGTAGGCGCGGGCGAAGGCGTCGATCCGGTCGGCGAACGCGCTGCCCACCCCCTCCTGAGAGGCGCCCAGGGTCGCTCCGAGCCGGTCGAAGCCGAGCAGGGCCAGCCCGTCCAGCAGGGCCTGCTTGTCCTTGAAGTGACGGCTCGGCGCGGCGTGGCTGACACCGAGGTCGCGGGCCAGCTCGCGTAGGGACAGCTCGGCCGGGCCCTTCTCGCGGAGGGTCTCCTCGGCGCGGGTCAGTAGCGCGGCGCGCAGGTCTCCGTGGTGGTAGCGACGAGTCTGCATGACGTGAGTGTATCGGTCATGCAGTCACCGTCTACATTGTTGGCGCCGACACCATTGTTGGCGTTGACAGCATTGTTGGCGACGCCTACATTGGCGGGCATGGCAGACAACCGGAAGTGGAACGCGAGCGACATCCCCGACCAGACCGGCCGCACGGCCGTCGTCACGGGCGCCAACAGCGGACTCGGCATCGCCACCGTCGAGGCGCTGGCCGGCGCGGGCGCCCATGTGGTGCTCGCCGTACGGGACGTGGGGCGCGGCGAGGCGGCCGCGGCCACCGTCAAGGGCAGCGTCGAAGTGCGCCGCCTGGACCTCGCCGACCTCGCCTCCGTGCGCGAGTTCGCCGCCGGCTGGCAGGGCCGCCTGGACCTGCTGATCAACAACGCCGGCGTCATGAACGTCCCGGAGTCGAGCACCAAGGACGGCTTCGAGACGCAGTTCGGCACCAACCACCTCGGGCACTTCGCCCTGACCAACCTGCTGCTGCCGCACATCACCGACCGCGTGGTCACCGTGTCGTCCGGCGCGCACAAGATGCCGGGCAGCCCGCGCATCAACTTCGGCAACCTGAACCTCACCGGCGAGTACGCGCCGATCACCGCGTACAGCCAGTCCAAGCTGGCCAACCTGCTGTTCACCCTGGAGCTGCAGAGCCGCCTCGCCGAGGCGGGCTCGTCCGTACGCGCCCTGGCCGCGCACCCCGGCTGGGCCTCCACCGGCCTCCAGGGCCACGACGCCAGCGCGCTGCGCCGCGTCCTCATGAAGGTGGGCAACCGGTTCATCGCCCAGGACAACAAGGCGGGCGCCCTGCCCACGCTCTACGCCGCCGTCCAGGACCTCCCCGGCGCGAGCTACGTCGGACCCGACGGCTTCGGCGAGATGCGCGGCGCCCCGGCCCTGGTCGGCCGCTCCGCCGCGGCCAGCGACCCGGTGTCGGCGCTGCGCCTGTGGACGGCCTCGGAGGAACTGACCGGTGTCACGTTCCCCGAACCGGCGGCAGTAGGCGCATAGCTGACGGGCAGTCAGGCGCGGGCCGCCTCCGGGTGCAGCCGCACCCAGCCCTCCCAGGCCGACGTGATCATGTCCTCGACGTCGTGCTTCGCCGTCCAGCCCAGCTCTGCCGCGATGCGGTCGGCCGAGGCGACGACCCGGGCCGGGTCGCCCGGGCGGCGGGCGGTGACCGTCGGGGGCAGGTCGTAGCCGGTGATCGCGTTGATCCGGTCGATCATCTCGCGGACCGAAACGCCTTCGCCGCGGCCGATGTTGAGGGTCATGTCCGTGCCCGCGGCGGCGGACAGGCGCCGGGCGGCGGCGACATGGGCCTCCGCCAGGTCCACCACGTGGATGTAGTCGCGGACGCAGGTGCCGTCGGTGGTGGCGTAGTCGTCGCCGAAGACACGCGGCGCCGCACCCTCGGTGAGCTTCTCGAAGACCATCGGGACGAGGTTGAAGACGCCGGTGTCCGCCAGCTCGGGCGCGGCAGCCCCCGCCACGTTGAAGTAGCGCAGGGACGCCGTGGACAGGCCCGTCGCCCGGCCCGTGGCACGCACCAGCCACTCACCCACGAGCTTTGTCTCGCCGTACGGGCTCATCGGCGCGCACGGCGTCTCCTCCGTCACCGGATCCACGTCCGGCATCCCGTACACCGCCGCTGAGGAGGAGAACACGAAGGAGGGAACCCCGGCGTCCGTCACGGCGGACAGCAGCACCCGCAGGCCCTCCACGTTCTCGCGGTAGTAGTGCAGGGGAAGGTCCACGGACTCGCCGACCTGCTTCTTCGCCGCCAGGTGTACGACGCCGGTGACCGCGTGCTCCTTCAGGGCCCGGGCCAGCAGCTCGCCGTCGAGGGTGGAGCCGACGACCAGCGGGACGCCGTCGGGGATCCGTTCGGCGATGCCCGTGGACAAGTCGTCGTAGACGACGGCCTGTTCGCCCGCCTCGCGCATCGCCCGGACGACGTGTGCGCCGATGTATCCGGCGCCCCCTGTGATCAGCCAGGTGGTCATGTCGGGCGATCCCCTCTCGGTGTCTCTGCGTGCGCGCCTGCGGCGGTCGCGTATCAGTGAAGCAGGCGGGCGGGGGCGCGACGCGCGCTGTCGGTCATTCCTCACCATCCGGGCGTCCCGCGGCCGGTGCGCGGCCCGAACGCCAGAGGCGGGCGAAGGCCAGGACCGCCGCCGACGCCAGCAGGCCGTTGCGGACGAACATCAGCAGGCAGCCCGTCCAGGTGCAGGCCATGACCTCCCCGTACAGCACGGGATACGCCACGGAGCTGACCGCCGTCGCCGCCACCACCAGCGCCGCCACCGGGCGCTGCGTGGTGTGCCGCGAGGTCAGGCACACGGCGGACAGACCGAGCAGCCACACCATGTACTGCGGGCTGATCACCCGGCTCGTCACGGTGAACAGGAGCACGGCGGCGAGCGCGGCGTCGTACGGGGTCGCGGGCGTCCAGCGCCGTGCGCGCACCCGCCACAGCAGCAGGAGCGCGAAGGCGGCGAGGGTGAGGGCGAGGGAGACGGCCGCGACCGTCGAGACGTACGGGCCGACGAACTCCATGGCGCCGTACCGGTAGCGCACGGCGCCCTGCCAGCCGGCGTGCCGGGCGAAGGCCAGTGCCGTGCCGCCGAGCGACTCGATCTGCACGCCCCGGCCGCCCTGTTGGCGCAGGAAGTCGAACGGGTTGCTGAACAGCGTGGCCAGCGCGACGAGCAGCGCGGCCGCCGTGACCGCCGCCGACGTCCACGCCTCCCGTGTCGTACGCCCTCTCGGCGTGCCCAGCAGCGCGAGTGCCGGCCAGACCTTCACCAGGGCGCCCAGCGCCGCGAACGCGCCGCACGCGCGCGTGGAGCGCGCCGACGTCAACAGGGAGATGACGGCGAAGGCGGTGACCTGGACGTCGTAGCGGGCCAGCGGGATGTGCAGGAGCAGGGGGAGCGCGGCGACCCACAGGAGCGCGCCGTGGAGCGTGCGCGCCTGGGGGTGCCTCCCGTCCCGGGGGCGGGTGCCCGCGCGCGCCAGCGCGATCGCGATCGCACCGTCCGCCACGAGCGTGAGCGCCACGAACGCCTGGAAGTACGTCAGCCCCGGCAGCAGCGCGGGCGAGAGCAGCACCGGTCCGGCGCCCGGCGGGTACTGCCACATCCGGTCGTCCACCGGATAGGAGCCGTGCGACAGGACGCCGTACCAGCGGAAGTACAGCCGGTTCACCTCGTGCGACACCCCGCCGCCGCCGAGCCGGGCGAGGCTGTCGTGGGCGAGCAGCCACAGCATCGCGCCGCGGGTGGCGAGCCAGCCGACGGCCAGGCTGGTGAGAGGGAGCAGCGGGCTGCGTGCTGCGGCGGTGGAGGAAGGGGCGGGGAGTGCGGGCGGCGCGGAAGTGATCGTCGAAGCTCTCATCAACGCCGCATCGTAAGCCGCACGGATGGGGAATAACGGACGATACGCTGTCAATACCCTTCAAAGGTTTTCTCATCGCACAAAATCGGGCCCGTGATGAGTCTCATGGGGATCACGCGGGCCCGGCGGTCGGATGTCACGCTCCCGGAGGTCACGGCCGCACCCGCAGCTGCCTCCGCGGCCGCGCGTCCGCCCTCGCTCGTCGCCGTCTGTGTGCCCGTGCTCGTCATGCTCGGCGTCGGCCTCTGGGGCCTCGACCGCGGCGGCATGTGGCGCGACGAGGCGGTCACCTTCCAGGTCGCACGGCGCTCCGTGCCGCAGATCTGGCACCTGCTGCACCACGTGGACGCCGTCCACGGCCTCTACTACCTGCTCATGCACGCCGCACTCGCCCCGCACCCGAGCGAGATCGCCCTCCGCCTCCCCTCGGTCTGCGGGGCCGCCGCGACCGCGGGTTTCGTGGCCGCCCTCGGCGTACGCCTGGGCCGCCCGCGGGTCGGGCTGTGGGCGGGCCTGCTGTACTCCGTGACGCCGCTCGGCGGGTACTACGCGCAGGAAGGACGGTCGTACGCACTGGTCGCGGCCGGTGCGGCAGGGGCGACGCTGCTCCTGGTGGAGACCCTCCGTGCCCCCCGCCCCGCGCGATGGGGGGCGTACGCCGGAGCCGTCGCCGTCACATGTCTGCTGCACGAACTCGCGGTGGTGCTGCTCCTCGCGCACGCGGCGACCCTGGCGACGGCGCGGGTGCCTTGGCGGGTGTGGCGCGGATGGGCCTGCGCCGCCGGCGCCGCGCTCCTGGCCCTGCTGCCGCTGGCCCTCGTCTCGCACGCGCAGTCGGCGCAGGTCGCGTGGCTGGCGGTGCCGGGGGCGGGCAGCGCGGAGCATCTGCTGCGGGAGTTCACGGGACCCGCCGAGCCCGTCGTCGTGCCGTACCTGGTGCTCATCGCCGTGGCGCTGCGCCCGTCCCGCGAACGGCGGCCGGGAACACCGTCCCTCGCGGCGGTCGCCCTGCCGCTGATGATGCTCCCGCCCGCGGCGCTCTTCGCCGTGTCCCGTGTCGTGCCGCTGTACGACGAGCGGTACGTGCTGTACGCCCTGGCGGGGGCGCCGCTGCTCGCTGCCGCGGGGGCCGACCGGCTGGCGGGCGGCGCCGCCCGGCGGTGGAAGGCGTGCGGGCCGCGGGACGCGGAGCGGTCGCCCGGACGGCTCGCCGCCCCCCTCGCCCCTGCCGTCGGCGTCCTGGCCGTCGCCCTCGTCCTCGCCTGGCAGCTCCCCCTCCTGCGCGAGGACCGCGCCCCCGAGGGCCGCCCCGACAACCTCGCGGCCCTCCCCGCCGTCGCCGCGCGCACGCTGCGGCCCGGGGAGCCCGTCCTGTTCCTGCCGTCGATCGGGCGACGCTCGGCGTTGGCGTACCCCGAGGCGTTCCGCGGGGTGCGGGACGTCGCGCTCGCGGTGCCGGCGGCGGAGTCCGGGACGCTCTACGGCGTGGAGGCGGGGCCGCGGGAGCTGAGGCGGCGGCTCGCACGGCTCGACCATGTGTGGGTGGTCACCGAGCGGTTCGCGCTGCGGCCGGCCTGGTATCCCCGGGACCCCGCCGAGCGGGTCAAACTCGCCGTGGTCGACGAGGAGTTCGTGCCCCGCGAGGAGATCGCCCGCAGGGGCGCGACGCTGCGTCTGTTCGTACGCCGCCCACCCACCGACTCGCTCGGCCCGGAGCTGCCCTAGCCGCAGCCCGGCGTGTCCTCCAGCGCGGAGGGGTCCAGCTCCGCCGAGTCCAGCGCCGAGGTCAGCCGGTCGAGGCGGGTCCGCAGTTCCGCGATCTCGGTGAGCTTCAGGCTTGTCGCGGCGGCGATCCGGCGCGGGACGAGCAGGGCGCGTTCGCGCAGCGCCGTGCCCTCGTCGGTGAGGTGGACGTGCACGGAGCGCTCGTCGTGGGCGCTGCGCTCGCGGCGGACCAGACCGGCCGTCTCCAGCCGCTTGAGCAGCGGTGACAGCGTTCCGGAGTCGAGCCGCAGGTGCTCGCCCAGCTTCTTGACGGGCAGCTCGCCGTGCTCCCACAGCACCAGCATCACCAGGTACTGGGGATAGGTGAGCCCGAGGTCCTTGAGGACGACGCGGTAGACGCCGTTGAAGGCGCGCGACGCGGCGTTCAGGGAGAAGCAGATCTGCTGGTCGAGGCGCAGGTAGTCCTCGGCTGACGGTGCCTCGGTGGGCGGGAGGGATGTGGCGGTCATGCCTCCAGGATAGACCTGGAGCGCCATTTAGTTGTGCACAACTGAATTGCGTGCTCTAATTGTGTTCGTGAGGCGGTCCGGACAGGCCGCCCCGACAGGATCTTGACTTGAGAGGGATGGTTTCCATGAGCGCGCTCTACACCGCCGTCGCCACCGCCACCCACGGCCGTGACGGCCGTGCGTACAGCTCCGACAGCAAGCTCGACGTCGAGCTGGCACCGCCGGCGGAGCTCGGCGGCAGCGGTCAGGGCACCAACCCGGAGCAGCTGTTCGCCGCCGGTTACGCCGCCTGTTTCGCCAGCGCCCTGGGCGTCGTCGGCCGCGCCGCGAAGGTCGACGTCAGCGACGCCGCGGTCACCGGCGAGGTCAGCCTCCACAAGGAGGGCGTGGGCTTCGCCCTGGCCGTCACGCTGCGTGTGGAGCTGCCCGAGTCCGTCGACGCCGAGACGGGCCGCAAGCTCGTCGACCAGGCCCACCAGGTCTGCCCCTACTCCAACGCGACCCGCGGCAACATCCCGGTCGAGCTCGTCATCGAGTAGTACGCCCGCTGTCGCCGACCCGCGCCAGCACCTCGCCGGTCTCGCGGCTCCACGCCACCACCGTCGCCTCCTCGGGCACCCGCCGCCGGCGCGTCAACAGCAGCCAGCGGACGTGGTACCGGCGGGCGACGGTGGTGCGCAGGGCGAGGGTGGACGCCGGGTCGAGGTAGGCACGGACCGCCGCGAGCCGTCGCAGCCGCTCGCCCTCGTCCAGGGCGCGGTCGGGCAGGACGGGCGCCGCGAGGTCCGCGCCGTAACCCGGGATCAGGCGCACGGCGTCGTACCCGTCGGCGACGACCGCCTCGCCCGGCCTGATGTACCGCGCGGCCCAGTCGTACGTCGGCCGGCGCGGCGGCTGCCCGAAGCCCACCGGATCGAGCGCGCGCGGCACGACCGCCCCCGCGTGCACCGTGAGAAATCCGGCGCACACGACGGCCGCGGTCACCCAGCCCAGCGCCCGTCGCGGCGCACTCCACGGCCGGGGCGCGGCAAACTCCACGGCGAGCGCGAGCTGCGGCGCCACCAGAGTCAGCCCCAGGATGTCGCCGTACGCGTCCTGCCCGCGGGCCCAGCCGTACGCCGGCGCCAGGCACTGCAGCGCGCACAGCAGCACCAGCGGATCGCGCCGTGCACGACGGGCCCGCGCCCACAGCGCCGGCAGCCCGACCAGCGCGGGCCAGACGCGCCCGGGCATCCCCACGTAGGCGTAGGGCCGCCCGCCGTCGCCCGCCATCGGCGCGAACGCGTCGAAGTACGGCCAGCAGGCGGCCACGAGCAGCGCCACTGCACCGGCCAGCGCCCAACGGCCCGTCACGGCCGCCCGCCACTCCCGCTGCCACCCCGCGACGAACGCCACCGCGCCGAGCACCGCCGCGACGGCCGTGACCGGGTCGATCAGCAGGATCAGCCCGTACAGCGCCCCGAGCCCCGCGTACCCGGCCACACTGCGCAGCCCGCTCGGCCCGACATACCGCACCAGCCCCGCGCCGCGCGCCCGCGACCCCGTCAGCGCCCAGGCCCAGAAGGTCAGACCGATTGCGCACGTCGACGGATAGCCGAGGTTGCCGGTCAGGGCCATCAGCCCGAGGGAGCCGCTCCACCCGGCCCGCTCGGCGCCCGACAGGAGCGTCACCGCGAACAGCGCGAGGACCGGCGCCCACGGACGGGGCGTCAGCACGCGCACGAGGCAGCCCAGGCCGGTCAGCAGCACCAGCAGGTTCAGCGGCCCGGCGAGCCGCACCAACGCCCAGCCCGTCAGCCCCGTCAGCCGGGCGAAGGCGCCCTCCGCGACGGCGTACGGCGAGTAGTACGCGCTGCCCGCGCCCGGCAGGTCCGCCGTCGGATGGGCCGGATGGAGCAGGTTCGCCCTGAGCCGTTCGACGACCGCGGCGTGCTGCCCGGCGTCGCAGCACAGCGGCACGCGCCAGTACGCCAGCGTCATCACCAGGAAGAACAGAAAGCCGAAGACCTGGTACGGCGTCGGGTGCCAGGTCCGGCCACCGCGCAGCGCGGTCGCGCCGCGCACGGCCCGCCGCACGACGAGGCCGACGCTCACCGGAGGGAGGGGGCGGGGCGACGGGACGCGGCGGTTCGAGGCATTCGTCGTATATTCCCGCCGAGGGCGACGACATGGCCGGGTGTCACCTCATCGGGCGACCGTGGTGTCCCTGCGCAGCGGGGCCGGCACCGTGCCCGACGTCCGGGACCACGGGTGTACGGCATGCCCCAGCAGCAGCGGCAGCCCGACCACCGGCAGCAGCCACACCAGCACGATCAGCCGGTCCCCGTAGATGTTGATGTCGGGGTGCCCGGCCTGGTTGAGGACCCCGGTGAACGCGGCCCCCAGCAGGAGGACGCCGAAGGCCGGGCGGTGCCGGATCGCCCCCCAGGCGGACGCCAGTACGGCCGTCAGGAACAGCGGGTCCCAGAGCCGGCGGCGCAGCCACTCCACCCAGAAGTCGAACTCCAGGTGGAGGAACTCCGGCCACAGGCGGGTGCGGTCGGGGCGGGCGAAGTGGTTGGTGAGCAGGTCCTGGAGGCTCTCCGACTCGGACGGGTAGTGCAGCACCTCGGCCACGAGAACCGTGCCCACGGCCGCGCAGGACGCCGCCACCGCGACCGCCCGCAGCGGCCGCCCGAGCGCCTGCCACAGCTGCCCGGCCGTCTTCAGCGGGCGCCCGTGCCCTACGAGTCCGGCGCGCACCCCACGCCGGACACCGATCGCGGCGCACGCCCCCGCCAGGCACACCCCGAGGAACAGCGACTGTGAGTGCTTGACGGTGAAGAGCGCGAGCAGCGACCCGCCGACCAGCGCCGCTCCGGCCCGGGTCCGGCCCTCCAGCGCCAGCGCGCAGCCCCACAACGCCGCCAGGGTCAGCGTCAGCAGCAGGCCCTCGGTCATCGGCCGCATGGCGGTCGTCCCGCACGGCAGGACGTAGAAGAGCGCCTGGCCGGTCAGGGCCGGCGGCAGGGACGCGCGCAGGGTGCGCAGGACCAGGAACGCGAGGACGCCGCCCGCGACCGTGACGGCCACGCCCGCGGCCCACAGCCCCCACGTCACCCCCAGCACCGTGATGAACGGCACCAGGAAGACCGGATAGCCGGGCCGCACCTCGAAGATCCGCATGAAGCGGGGCGGCATGAACGGCACGGTGTGCCCGCCCGTCTGCCCGGCGCGCAGCCGCTTCGCGACCACCCAGTGCTCGTAGCCCCGGCACTCCTCGAAGACCCGCCGGGTCGGGCTCGGCGCGTGGAAGCGCACCACGTCGACGCTCTGGTTGCGGCGTGCGATGGACGCCTTCCCGGCGCAGGCGTAGTCGATGGTGGCGGTGGCCGCGTCCTGCTTGCTGTCGCCGCGCAGACTCAGCGCGTACGAGAGGTAGTTCTTGGTGTCGGGGGTGTCCCGGCCGGTGACGTTGGCGAGTTGGAGGACGGCGAACACGGCGGCCAGGAGGAGGACCCAGGAACGGGGCTTCACGAGGGTCGGCTTCGCGAGGAGCGATTTCACGAGGAGCGGGTTCATGCGGAATGGCCTCACGAGGAGGCGAGGAGGTCGTGAGCGGCGGGCCGGGTGGGCGCCGGGACGGAGACCGGCTCCTCGACGCGCTCGCCGAGCATCAGCGTGCGCACCACCCGCTCGGCGGCCCGCCCGTCGTCGAACGCGCAGAACCGCTCCCGGAATCCGGCCCGCGACCGGGCCGACTCCGCGTCCTGCCAGGCCCCGGACGCGAACAGCCACGCCAACTCCCGGTAGGAGTGGGACACATGACCGGGTGCGTCGGCGGTGATGTCGAAGTAGGCACCACGGCTCGCCGCGTACGCACCCCAGTCGTCGGCGTGGATCACGATCGGCCGGTCCAGGTTGGCGTAGTCGAACATGAGGGCCGAGTAGTCCGTGACCAGGACGTCGGAGGCGAGCATCAGATCCTCGACGCGCGGCTCGTCCGTCGCGTCCACCACGACCCCCCGCCGGTGCAGATCGGCCAGGCCGAGACCGCGCGCCGGCCCGTCCGCGAGCGAGGGATGCAGCCGTACGACGAGGGTGGTGCCCTCGCCCAGGTCCTCGGCGAACCGGGCGAGGTCGACGCGGTCGATGTGGCCGCCGCGGATGTAGTCGCGGCGCGTCGGCGCGTACAGCACCACCCGGTGACCGGCCGGGATGCCCAGCCGGGCGCGGACCGCGAGCCCGTCGTCCGAAGTGGCGCGCACCAGGACGTCGTTGCGCGGACTGCCGGTGCGCAGCGAGGTGAAGTGGCAGGGGTAGGCGCGGTCCCAGACCAGTTCCGAGTGGCGGTTGGCGACCAGGCTGTGGTCCCAGCGGTCGGCGCGGCGCAGCATCTGCGGCACGTCGAAGCCCTGCCGTGCGCCCGGCTTGTCCAGCAGGTCGGCGCCCATGTACTTCAGCGGGGTGCCCTGGTGGGTGTGGATGTGCACGCTGCCGGGGCGCTTGACCAGGGAGCCGGGCCAGTTGACGTTGTTGACGAAGTACGTGGCCCGGGCGGTGACCTGGCGGTAGCGCGGCGAGTCCGGGGTGACGTGCTCGACGCCGGGCGGCAGCAGCGGCACCTGCTCCTCGCGCACCACCCACACTCCGCTGATGTGCGGGGCGAGTTCACGCGCCTTGGCGTACACGGCCGCGGGATCACCGAGCACGCCGCGGTGCGAGAACGCCGAGTACACCGCCAAGTCCGGGTCCAGCGCCCGGCGTTCGTCGAGCTTCGACCAGCCCCGCTTGATCCGCCCGGCGACCGCCCTGCGCGCCTGCTCCTGCCGCTCCCCGAGCCCCTTGCCGACCCGGGTCGTCTGCCGCAGGGCGCGGTATCCGGCGTAACTGCCTGTCAGGACCCGCAGTTCGGCGGGCACGGGCCCCTCCGGCCGGTGCTTCCGGAAGAGCTCGGCGGTGCGGCGGAAGAACTCGGCCTTGTCGCCGGCGGGCAGCCGGTCCGGCTTGGAGAGGATGTCGAGGCAGTGCTCGCCCATCTTGCGGTGCAGGTACGGGCGCCAACTCGCCAGCTCCGGACGGGAGTCGAGGAACGCGAAGACCCGCTCGTACTGCTCGTGGACGTCGAAGTGCTTACGGCTGGTGGTGGACAGGATGTTGCCCTGACGGCGCTGCCGGTAGTTCAGGCAGATCCGGTCGAGCGTGGCGATCCGCTGCGCGCTGAGCATCACGGGGAACGTCCAGGGCGTGTCCTCGTAGTAGCCCGGCGGGAACGCGAAGCCGTGCCGCTGGACGAAGTCGCGGCGGTACACCTTGTTCCACACGACCATCAACAGCTCAAGGATCTCCGGGTGTTCGGCCACGGTGAAGGTGCCGTCGCCGGCCTCCGCGAGCACCCGCGCGAGCACGTTCCTGCGGGTGCCGCCCCACCAGTAGGTGCGCGCGTAGTCGAAGACGAGGACGTCCGGGTCGGAGGTCTCCGCGAGCCGGTCGGCCATCGCGCGCAGGGCGCCGGGCGTGAGCGTGTCGTCGCTGTCGAGGAAGAAGAGGAAGTCCCCGGTGGCGTACGGCATTCCGGCGTTGCGGGCCCCGCCGAGTCCCACGTTCTCCGGCAGGTGCAGCACTCGCACGCGCGGGTCGCGGGCCGCGTACGCGTCGAGGATCGCGCCGCAGCCGTCCGGCGAGCAGTCGTTCACGGCGATCACCTCGATGTCCGTGAACGACTGCTCCAGGACCGAGTCGAGGCACTCGCGCAGAAAGCCCTGCACCTTGAAGACGGGGACGATGATGCTGAAGCGGGGCACGTCAGCTCCTTACGAGGGTCGTCGCGGCGGGGGCGGGGGTGCGCTCGGCCAGGGGCGTCACCGGCGAAATCGCCTCGGGTGGCTCGCCCAGCAGCACCCGCCGTACGACCCGTTCGGCGGCCCTTCCGTCGTCGAACTGGCAGAACCGCTCACGGAACCGGGCCCGCAGCGACCTCGCCTCCGCGTCCGCGTAGGAGCCGTCGCGGAAGACACGGGCCAGCTCGTCGGGGGTGCGCGCGACCGGGCCCGGCGGCGCCTGCATCAGGTCGAAGTAGACGCCCCGCGTCTCCCGGTAGACCTCCCAGTCGTCGGCGTACACGACGATCGGGCGGTCGAGGTTGGCGTAGTCGAACATGATGGAGGAGTAGTCGGTGATCAGCGCGTCGGCGGCCAGGCACACATCCTCCGAGGAGCGGTGCCGGGTCACGTCGATGATCCGGCCGCTGCTCCTGCGGGTGCCCCGGTCGTAGAAGTAGTGGGCGCGCAGCAGGACCACGAAGTCCTCGCCCACCGCCTCGCAGAACTCCTCCAGGTCGAGCCGGGCGTCGAAGCCGGTGGTGTAGTCGCGGTGCGTGGGCGCGTAGAGAAGGGCCCGCTTGCCCTCGGGAACCCCGAGGGAGCGCCGCACCCGGGCCACCTCGTCGGCGGTCGCCGTGTAGTACACGTCGTTGCGCGGATAGCCGTACTCCAGGGCCTCGTACGAGCCGGGGAAGGCGCGCTCCCACATCTCCGTGGAGTGCCGGTTGGAGGAAAGGTTGTAGTCCCAGCGGTCCACGCGGGTCAGCAGCTTGGTGAAGCTGCCGGTCGCGGCCGCCACCACCGGGTACGTCGACTGGTCGACGCCCATCTTCTTCAGCGGGGTGCCGTGCTGCGTCTGCACGTGCACGCTGCCGGGGCGCTTGACGACCGTGTCCGCGAAGTTGGCGTTGCTGATCAGGTACTTGGCGCGGGCCAGCACCTCCCATGCGCGGCGGCTGCCGATCACCGCGTGGTCGATTCCCTCCGGCAGGGAGTCCACCGCCTCCGGTTCGACGAGGAACACCGAGCGGATGTGCGGGGCGAGTTCGCGGGCCTTGGCGTGGATCGCGGCCGGGTTGCAGGCGTAGCCGCGGCCCCAGTACGCGCAGTACACGGCGAGGTTCTCGTCGAGCGCGCGGCGCAGATGGGCCGCGTAGATGCCCCGCGTCCGCAGCATCCGAGGCCGCGGCACCACCGAAGCAGCGCCCGCCGCCGCCTTGTTGGCGCCCCGCAGCGCCCGGAACGCGCTGTACGCACCGGCCGCCAGCAGCCTGTGCTGCACCCCGAGGCTGCCCGCCGGGGGCCGGAACCCGGCCGGGCGGTGGCGCCGGTGGAGCCGTCCCGCGCGCCGGAAGAAGGCCCGGCGGCTGCCCGCGGGAAGGCGCTGCGGAGTGGCCGCCGTCTTGAGGACGAGCGTGAAGAGGTGCCCGAACAGTGGCAGCAACCGCTGTGCGGGCAGGCCCTGTTCGACGGCCCGAGTGAGCACCAGGTCGACTTGGTCGAGGAGTTCGAGCTGGTGCTCGCCGGGAGAGTTGAGCCTGCTGCCCTGCCGCCGCAGCAGATGCCGTACGACGACCTGCCGCAGCACCGCCTTGCGACCGGCCGCCAACGTCACCAGACCACCCCAGCCCAGGTCGGTGAAGTGACCGGCAGGGAAGGTGAGGTGGTGCTCGACGAGAAACGCGCGACGGTAGGCGGCGCTCCATGCGGGAAGGCGTACGCCCGTCAGCTGCGGGGCCTGGTCGGGGGTGAAGGATCCGGCGGGCGCCTTCTCGAAGAGCACCGCCGTCGGCTCGCTCGGCTCACCCTCCCACCAGTGCACCCGCTCGTGCCCGAAGTAGAGGAAGTCCACGTCGTCCACGTCCTGCCGCGCCTCGTCCCGCAGCCGCGTCTCCAGGGCACCCAGCGCGCCCGGCACCAGCTCGTCGTCGCCGTCGAGGAAGAGCACGAACGTACCGCTCGCCGCCCCCAGCCCGGCGTTGCGCGCCGCACCCAGCCCGTCCGCCGGTGGCGAGTGGACCGGGGCGACCCGGGTGTCCCGCGCCGCGTACTCGGCGGCGACGGCCCACGCCGGGGCGTCCGGCGCGTCGCAGACCGGGATCAGCTCGAAGTCGCCGAAGGACTGCGCGAGCACCGAGTCCAGCGCCCGGGACAGTCGCCCCGCGACGCCGTGAGTGGGAACGATGATGCTGAAGCGGGGCATTCTGCTCTTTCTCTGGGTGGGTCGGGAAGGGCCGGACCGAGCCGGGATCAGCCGAGATACCGGCGGCCGGGGCGCCCGGCCGGACGCCATGTGGCCGGCCGGCTGGGGGTGGGCCGCGAGGGACTGGAGGGCATGCGGACTCCGGGTCAGAGGCTCTCGGTGACGGGGACGGCGGCGCCGGGCGGCGGCACGCTGGCGAGGGGCGGCACCGGCCGGGCCGCGGCGGCCGACGGCACGGGGTGTCGCTCGGCCAGGGGCGTGACCTGCGGAAGCCCCGTCGTCTCGCCCAGCACCACCCGGCGTACGACCCGCTCGGCGGCGCGCCCGTCGTCGTATGCGCAAAAGCGCTCGCGGAACGCGGTCCGCAACTGAACGGAGCGCGAGCCGCGCCAGTGGCCGGTCGCGAAGATGTCGATCAGCTCGTCCTCGCTGCGCGCGACCGCGCCCGGCGGGAAGGCCCGCACGTCGAAGTAGGTGCCGCGGGCCGCCTCGTACGCCTCCCAGTCGTCCGTGTGGACCACGATCGGCCGGTCCAGGTTGGCGTAGTCGAACATCAGCGACGAGTAGTCGGTGACGAGTGCGTCCGAGGCAAGACAGAGCGATTCGATGCTCGGGTGGCCGGACACGTCGATGAGCCGGCCCCCGGCGGACCGTGTCAGAGGCGCGTCGTAGGAATGGTGTGCGCGGGTCAACACGACGAAGCGCGGGCCGAGTTGGCGCAGTACCCGTTCCAGGTCCAGGGTGAGCCGCTGCGAGCGGCGGTAGTCGCGGTACGTCGGCGCGTACAGGATCGCCACCGCGTCCTCGGGGATGCCCAGCGACTCCCGCAGCCGCGCCACGTCCGCCGAAGTCGCCTGCTGGAACACGTCGTTGCGGGGGAGTCCGTACTCCAGCGTGGTGAAGCCGGACGGGAAGACGCGCTCCCACACCAGGGTGGAGTGGCGGTTCCCGGACAGGCAGTAGTCCCAGGTGTCGGCGCCGCGCAGCAGCTCCGCGAAGTCCGTGTCACGCGCGGCCGCCGGGCGGTCCTGCAGATCGAGGCCCATGCGCTTGAGCGGCGTCCCGTGCTGTGTCTGGATCACGGTCTGCCCCGGCCGCTTGACCAGCCCGCGGTCGAACCCGTCATTGGTCACCAGGTACTTGGAGCGGGCAAGCGCCGTCCAGTACGCGGCCGAGTCGGGCCGCAGCCTGCGCGTCGACGCCGGAAGCGTGTGGTGGTGCTCGGGGCGCGCGATCCACGCCGTGCGGATCTGCGGCGCGAACGTGCGGAACGCGGACTCCAGCGCGCCCGGGTTGCAGCCGTAGCCGCGGCCCCCGTGACTGGAGAAGACGGCACGGTCGGCGCGCAACGGGAGGCGGAGCTGCATGCGGTAGTGCAGGTGGAGGGCCGCGCCGCGCGCCCGGCGCAGTACCGACGAGCCGAGCTTCCGGGTCCGTCCGCGCAGACGGGAGCCGAGCGACAGCAGTCGGTAGGTGCGGTGGCTGCCGAGCCGGACCAGGGTGTGCCGCAGCCGGACACGCGGGCGGGCGCCGGTGCCGGGCGTGCGGTAACGGGCGTAGTACGTACGGGCCTTGCGCAGGAACTCGGTGCGGGAGCCGCGCGGCAGCCGGTCGCGCCGGACGAACACCGTCGCCAGGTGGTCGACCATGCGGCGGAACAGCACCGGACGCCAGTGCGCCAGCTCCGGGTGCGCGTCGAGGAACGCGAAGACCCGGTCGTACTGGTCGAAGACGTCGAAGTGCCCGCGGCTGGTGGTACCGAGGATGCTGCCCGTGCGCCGCTGCCGGTAGTGCACGCACACCCGGTCGAGGGTCGCGACCGTCTCCGCGGTCAGCAGCACCGGGTACGTCCACGGCGTGTCCTCGTAATAGCCGGGCGGGAAGGCGAAGCCCTCGCGCTCGACGAACTCGCTCCGGTACGCCTTGTTCCAGACCACCATCAGGACGGTGAGCAGCCCCGGGCGGTCGTCCAGCCGGAACGGCGCCGGTCCCTGCTCGGTCAGTTGGCCGGCGAGCTGGTTGCGGCGGGTCTCGCCCGACCAGTAGGTGCGCGCGTAGTCGTAGACCAGGACGTCCGGTTCGGAGGTCTCCTTCAGCCGGTCGGCGATCGCGCGCAGCGCGTCAGGGGTGAGGGTGTCGTCGCCGTCCAGGAAGACCAGGTAGTCGCCGCTCGCATGCTCCAGACCCGCGTTGCGGGCGCGGCCCAGACCGACGTTCTCCGGCAGGTGCACCGGCCGCACGCGGGCGTCGCGGGCCGCGAACTCGTCGATGATCGCGCCGCACGCGTCGGGCGAGCAGTCATCCACCGCGATCAGTTCGAGATCCGGGTACGACTGCCCGAGAACCGATTCCAGGCACGCGTGCAGGTACGCCTGAACCTTGAACGCGGGGACGATGACACTGAACCTGGGCAAGGGACATCCATGGGTCGGCGCGGGCATACCTGCCCGGGAACGGCCGAAGGGGTGATCCGGTTACGCCAGTTGTGGCATCCGGGGGAATGCCGGGTGAACGGGGGCGCACGGGGAGGGGCGGGCCGGTTTTGGCCCGCCCCTCAATGCGGTTGTCGTACGGGTTACTTCACCGCGCCCGCCATCACGCCGGACACGAACTGCCGCTGGAACGCGAAGAACACGGCCAGCGGGATCACCATCGAGATGAAGGCGCCCGGCGCCAGCACGTCGATGTTGTTGCCGAACTGGCGTACCTGCGTCTGCAGCGCGACGGTGATCGGCTGGCTGTCCGCGTTGGAGAACACCAGGGCGACCAGCATGTCGTTCCACACCCACAGGAACTGGAAGATGCCGAGGCTCGCGATCGCGGGCCCGCCGAGCGGCATCACGACCCGTGCGAACAGGCGCAGTTCACCCGCGCCGTCCAGCCGGGCCGCCTCCAGCAGCTCCCTCGGGATCTCCGCGAAGAAGTTGCGCAGCAGGAAGATCGCGAAGGGCAGGCCGAAGCCGGTGTGGAAGAGGACCACTCCGAAGATCGTCCCGAAGATGCCGAGCTTTCCGAAGAGCTCGGCGATCGGGATCAGCGCGACCTGTACGGGGACGACCAGCAGGCCGACCACGGCCAGGAACCACCAGTCGCGGCCCGGGAACTCCATCCACGCGAAGGCGTAGCCCGCCAGGGAGCCGATCACCACCACCAGGAGGGTCGCCGGGACCGTGATCAGCACCGTGTTCACCAGGGAGCCGGTGATGTCACTGTTCTCCAGCAGCTTCTGGTAGCTGTCCACGGTGAGCTGCGAGGGCTCGCTGAGGACCTTCCACCAGCCGCTCGCGCCCATGTCCTCCGGCTTGCGCAGCGAGGAGAGCAGCAGGCCGATGGTCGGCACCAGCCAGAACAGCCCCACCAGGAGCAGGAAGACGCGCAGGACGCCTCCACCGACCCGGCCGGTGATGCGTGAGCCCAGGGACTGCTTGGCCTTCACCGACTCGACGGGTGCACTCTTCGTGCTCGTCGTCGGCGTAGGACTGCCGGCGTGCGTTGTCATCGCCGTACCTCCTGCCGCAGTCGCCGCACGTTGCTGTATCTCTCCGGGGGGCGACCCCCGGACCCCTGGCAGAAAGACGGGCGCGTTGTCATCGCCGTACCCCCTGCCGCAGTCGCCGCACGTTGCTGCATTTCCCCGGGGGGCGACCCCCGGACCCCCGGCAGAAAGTCGGGCGCGTTGTCATCGCCGTACCTCCTGCCGCAGTCGCCGCACGTTGCTGTATCTCTCCGGGGGGCGACCCCCGGACCCCCGGCAGAAAGTCGGGCGCGTTGTCATCGCCGTACCTCCTGCCGCAGTCGCCGCACGTTGAACCAGATCACCGGGATCACCAGGAGGAGCAGGAAGACGGCGATTGCGCTTGCCACGCCCGGCTTGTCCTCGCTGAATCCCTTGCGGTACAGCTCCAGCGCCAGGACGTTCGCGTCGTCCTGGGACGAGCCCGGCGGGATGATGAAGACCAGGTCGAAGACCTTCAGTACGTTGATCATCAGTGTGACGACGACGACCGCGAGGACCGGCGCGAGCAGTGGCACCGTGATCCTGCGGAACACCTGCCACTCGCTGGCGCCGTCCACCCGCGCCGCCTCCAGGAGTTCGCGCGGCATGCCGGCGAGCCCCGCCGCGATGAGCACCATCGCGAAGCCCGCCCACATCCACACGTACGCACCGATCACGGCCGGGGTGACCAGCGACGGGCCGAGCCAGTCGACGCCGTTGTACGGCTCCCGGAAGTTGCTTGCCGGCAACCGGAGTTGAGCGCCGTCCGCCTTCGCGGAGAGCGTGAACGTGCCGTCGCCGCTCACCTTCGCCGAGTCCACGACCTTGCCGTCCTTGACCGCCTCGACCTTCATGCCCGCGTAGCCGAGCTCGCTCGCGTCCACCTTGCCGAGCGTGCCGACACCCTTGCCGCGGGTGAAGTCCTGCCACGCCGTGCCGGTGACCTTGCCGGGGTCCGACGGCGCCTGTACGGCCTTCTTCGCACTGTCGGGCATCTGGTCCGGGGCGACCCCGACCAGCGGGAGCGCCACGGACTCGCCCGTGTGGACCGGGGACTTGGTGAGGAAACCGCCGTCCGACGCCTGAAGTGGCGACTGGCGGCCCGGGTGCGCCTTCGGGAACGCCGACGAGTCGGTGAACGTGTCGTGCACGCCCACCCACACCGCGTTGGCGATTCCCTTGTCCGGGTCCTGGTCGTACACCAGACGGAAGATGATCCCCGCCGCGAGCATGGAGATCGCCATCGGCATGAAGACGACCAACTTGAACGCCGTTCCCCAGCGCACCCGTTCGGTCAGCACCGCGAAGATCAGACCGAGCGCGGTCGAGACCGTCGGCGCGAACACCACCCAGATGATGTTGTTCTTCAGCGCGGTGCGGATGCCGTCGTCCGTGAACAGGGCCTTGTAGTTGTCCACTCCGGCGAAACCGTCGCCGGACTGGTTGATGAAGCTGCGGATCAGCGAGTAACCGATCGGGTACATCACGAGCGCGCCGAGCAGCACCAGCGCGGGCAGCAGGAACAGCACCGCCACGGTTCTGCGGGTGCCGGTGACGCTCTTGTGCTTGCGGTTGCGGCTTTCGGGCGCGGGTGGAGCCGCGGGGGCCCCCGGGGTCCCGGGGGGTCCTCCCGCCGTGGCCGATGTCATGGCCGGATCAGCTCCCGTACGCCGCGGCCGCGTCCGACTCCAGTTTCGCCTGCGTCCCCGCGATGTCCTTCGGGTTCTTCAGGAAGTCCTGCAGATCCTTCCACTCACCCTTGCCCGGCGTACCGCCGAAGGCCTGCGGGGCCTGGTCGGACATGTCGAAGCGGAAGTCGTCGCCGGCGGCGATCAGCGCCTTGGCGATCTTCTGCTGCACCGGGTTCGGATATGCGGAGTTGTCCACGTTCTTGTTCGGCGAGAGGTAGCCGCCGAGCTTCGCCTGGATCGTCGCCGCGTCCGGTGAGGCCAGGAAGGTCGCCAGGGCCTGCGCGGCCTTGGAGTCCTTGAGGATCACGGCCGCGTCGCCGCCGCTGACCACCGGAGCCTGGTCACCGACCGCCGGGAACGGGAACACCTTCGCGTCCGTGCCCACCTTGGCCTTCGTCTGCGTGATGTTGACCTGCACGAAGTCGCCCTCGAAGACCATGGCCGCCTTCGGCTGGTCGCCGCCGGTGAAGGTCTGCGTCACCGAAGCGGGGAACTCCGTCTGCAGCGCGCCCTTCGCGCCGCCCGCGACGAAGTCCTTCTTGCCCCAGACCTGCGCGAGCGTGGTGAGCGCGGCCTTCACGGACGGGTCCGTCCACTTGATCTTGTGCTGGGCGAGCTGGTCGTACTTCTCCGGGCCCGCCTGGGAGAGGTAGATGTTCTCGAACCAGTCGGTCAGCGGCCAGCCGTCCGCGCCGGGGACGGAGAACGGGGTGACACCGGAGTCGTAGACAGCCTGAGCGGTTGTCATGAGCTCGCTCCAGGTCTTGGGCTCCTTCGCCCCCGCGTTCTCGAAGACCTTGGCGTTGTACCAGATCAGAGACTTGTTGGCCGCCTTGTAGTAGACGCCGTACTGCTTGCCGCCGACCTTGCCGATGTCCTGCCAGCCCTGCGAGTAGTTCTTCTGCAGCTCCTTCACCGCGTCGGTGCCGAGGGGCTTCGCCCACTTCTTGTCGACGGCCTGCTTGATGGCGCCGGGCTGCGGAAGCATCGCGATGTCCGGCGGTGAACCGCCCGCGATCTTCGAACCGAGGAAGTTGATGATCGGGTCCTGCGCGGGGACGAACGTGACCTTCGCGCCCGTCCGCTTCTCGAACTCGGCCAGCACCTTCTTGAAGTTGGCCTGCTCGGCGCCGGTCCACACGGCGGCGACCTCAAGGGTGGCGCCGTTCAACTTGGGGAGGGTGACGGTGGCGCCGCTCTCCTTGCCGCTGCCGCCCGTGTTGCCGTCCTTCTTGTTGTCGTCGCTTCCGCCGCATGCGGCGAGGAGAAGGGAGCCGGCTACGACGGCTGCCGCGATGGTTGTGGCGGGTTTGACGTTTTTGGTGGCTCTGTTGGCTTTCCTGGCTGCGTTCTTGGATTGGTTCTTGGGTTCGTTCCTGGATTCGTTCCTGGACGGCGTGCGTGTACGAAGAGTGCTGCGCATCAGTGCCCCGTTCTTCGTTCCTCGTCGAACGACCGAGCGGCTGTCCCGTTCGATCTGGTCTACGCCCGGGGGCTTGAGGGCGGCAAGAGCGCCTGCGATGTCAAGTGAGCGATCGTGACCGCGTTGTGATGGCGGGTTGCCTTTTGCAGGGCGCGTGGGGGCGTGCGTGGGGGCGTGCGTGACGCCGGGGGCGGCGGAGCCGCGTTACTGCGGGCAATCGTGCCGCTAGGGGCGGCACGGGTGGGCGCAGCGGCGCCTCGTAAGCGCCGAGTTGCGTGACCTACCCCCGCCCAGCACCAGCACCGGGCTCGAAGGAAGCAAGGGGCACCCGGGGATTCCCCACCCACCCCGGGTGCGTCGGGGTTACAGGAGGGAGGGGACCTCGGGGGCGGAGACTGAGCGGGCGGCTCGGTCGAGGGCGCTGGCGAGGAGGGCGAGGTCGGTCGGACCGTTGCCGAGCTCGCGGACCGGACGCCGGGCAGGCGGGTCGCCCATACGGTGCCATTCGAGGGGCACGACCGTGGGACGGAGGGTGGCCGTACGGGGGATGCGCCCCGTGACCCGCCCGGCCTGGAACGGCGTGAGCCGCCCGTCCGCACCGGTCAGCCGCCCCCGCCCGGGGGCAGGTTCGTCCGGCCCGGCCGAGGGAGCGTCGAGGAGGATGCGAAGCGTCGCGGCCCGACCGAAGTCGGACTCCGCGGCCCGCCCCCCGACCCCGGCCGCCGCCACAAGATGCACCCCGAGCCGCTCCCCCTCACGCACCACGGCCTCCAGCGCCCGTACGACGGACCCCGCGGCCGGCCGCCCCGGCGACCCCAACGCGGGCGACAGCAACGCGTCCAGGTCGTCCACGACCACCGCCAGCCGCGCGAGTGGCGGCCCCGCCTCCTCCCGCTGCCGCGCCGCCCCGGGCCGCAGTCGCAGCGTCGAGCTGGACGGCGGGTCCAGATCAGCGGCTCCGGACGCGGTCCCTGACGCCGTGCCGGCCCCGGTACCCGACGACCGCTGCGCGACGATCCGCCCCGAAACCTCCCGCCGCGTGTGCCACTCCGCGAACCCGAGCCGCCCGAGCAGCTCGCTCCGCCGCTTCAGCTCGGCGCTCAGCGACTGGGCGAACTCCCGCATGCGCACCGGGTCGTTGGCCGTGAGATGGGTGGTGACATGGGGAAGGTCCATGCAGACCCGGAGCCCCTCGACCCGCCCCGCGTCCTTGCCGCCCGTGCCGTCCTGCCCGTCTATCAGGACGATCCCGAGCCGGTCGGGCCGCTCCGCCGCCGCGAGCGACGCGGCGACGGCCCGCAGCAGTTCCGTACGGCCGCTGCCCGTCGGGCCCTCGATCAGCAGATGCGGGCCCTCGGTCTGGAGATCCACGCAGACCGGTCCACGCGGTCCCGCGCCCAGAACGGCCCAGGCGCGCCCGCCGAGCGTCTCCGTGTCGTCGGTCGCGTCCGCCCAACGCGCCAGCAGCGACGCCGGGGTGGCCCGCGCGAGCCCCAACTCGTCCAGCAGCCGCGCCGATTGCGGCAGCGGAGCGGACACACGCGTGTGCCGGTCGCCGCCGGCGCCGTCCGTACGCAGCGGGGCAAGCGCCCGCGCGAACCGCTCGGCCCACGCCGCCGACACCGCGTCCACCGCCGCCACCGTGCCGTGGCCCACCGGGCCGCCGGGGGCGACCCGCATCAGCCTCAGCGCCGTGGCCACGTCCCCGCTGAGCAGCGCCACGGCCCCGCACTCCCGGAACGCCGGCGACGCCTCGCACGCCGCCTCGTACGTCTCCGTCACCGGCGAAGCGGGCGACGCCGCCGCCGTCTCCGCGAGGCATACGACATGGATCCCGGCCCGCGCTCCCTCGTGCGTCAGCCGCACCACGGCTTCACGCACATCGGCGCCTCCAGGGTCCCCGTCCACGACGACCACGGTGAACGGCCCCGGGAACTCTCCGGTCTCCTGCGGGTCGTCGTCGCGCGCCCAGGAGGGGCGCCGTGCGCCGCCGCGCACCGCTTCGTCGGCATGGTCGGCCCCGGGCGCGGGTCGCGCTTCGGCCGGGTCGCGGGGGCCTCGGCCCGGCTCCGTCAGGTGGTCGTGGTCCTCCAGGCGGCGAAGGAGCTCGTCCGTGCGGGCGGTCGCCTGTTCTCGGTCGTATGCCAGAAGGAGGCGGCAGTCCTGGCCGTGTGTGGGGCGCAGGTGGGGGAGCCAGCCGAGCCAGGACCACTCGGCGGTGCGCTCCTGCGGCGTACGGGAGCGGTCCGTGCTGATCAGGACGATTTCGAGGGAGTCGGGGGAGTGCAGCGCGGCGAGCTGGGCCACCACCGAGCGCGCCAGACCGGCGAGCCGTGCGCGAGGCCCCGCCAGGCCCAGGGCGCCGACCTCCCGCAGACCGGCGGTCACCGGCACGGCGGGCAGCAGCCCCGAACCGTCCGGCGCCGCCCGGTCGGCCGTACCGAGCCTGACGGTCAGGATCTCCGGGTGTCCCGGCCCGCGCTCCCACAGCCGCGGCCCCGGTCCCAGCGCGGTGAGCAGCAGCGTCGCCGGGTCCGGCCAGCTCTCCGGTGCCTGCGCCACCGCGCCCGCGGGCTCGGCCGCCGCCGGCTCCTCCTCGTCGTACGCCTCCGGGCCCGGTTCCTCCGGCTCGCCCCGTCCTCCGGTCAGCCGCCGCGCCCACGCACTGAAACCACCGCGCTTGCGACCGCCGTCACCTGGCGACCCGTCCTGTGGTGCCTCCGTGCCCCGCAGCGGCGTGCCCTTCCTCGTGGCGGTCGCGGGAGCGGGGGTGGGGGTGGCTGTCGGCGGTGCGTCCTCTTCGGCAGTCCTGCCGGTGCCGGTGCCGGTGTCGCTTTCCCTGCCGCGTGGGTTCGGGAGGGCGAATCCGTCGGGTACGACCAGTCCGCGCGCCCCGCCGTGCGTGGCGCCGTCGGACGGCGCCGTCGCCCTGCTCTCGATCCTTGGTGCGCGGCCCTGGCCCGGTACGACGGGTTCCGCGGAGGTGTGCGGTGCCGGGGCGGCCCAGGGGGCCGAACCGTAGGCGTGGTGGGTCTCCCCGGAGGGGGTGTGCGGGCCTGGCGCGGCCCCGACGCGCGCGTGGGGGCCGTTTCCGTCGCTGTTCCTGTGTGCGGTGTCGGAGGTGGCCGCCGGGTTCTCGGTCCCGGTGGCCACCCGGACGTGGCCCTCGCCGTCGGGGGTCGTCCCCACGGGCTCCGGGGTGCCGGGCGGAGCCAGTCGCAGGGCGGACTCGCCGACGCGCAGGAGCGCACCCGCCGCGAAGCGGACCGGGCGGGAGTCGACGCGGGAGCCGTCCAGCGTCGTGCCGTTCGTGGAGCCCACGTCCGCGACCGCGACGCGGCCGTCGGGGGTGACGGTGACCTCGCAGTGCAGACGGGAGACATCGGGGTCGTCCAGCGGGACGTCCGCGTCGGCGGAGCGGCCGATGTGGAGCCGGCCGTCGTGCAGCAGATGGACCCCGCCCGCGTCGGGACCGGCGACGACATGGAGCTGTGCCGCCACGCCGTCCACGTCAGGTCCCGGCTCCGCCGGGGAGCCCAGCGACAGCACGGCACCGTCCGTCAGGGGCGGCTCGCCCAGGGTGCAGCGCTGCGCGTCCAGCCGCTCGGCGCCCGCGTACAGCACGACCGGGCCGCCGCCGAGCTCGCGGCCACGCTCGGGCAGGGCGGCACCGCCCTCGCCGCCGACCGCCGCTGCCAGGCCCGACGCCACCGCGGCCAGCGCCGTCCCGGCGGGCGCGGTGACCAGCACATCGCAGGCCGCGGCACGCCCCCGTGGCTCGAAGCGAGTCCCCAGCGGGCCCAGCGGGTCTACGACGGTCAGCCGGATCTGCATCGCCGTCAGCGGTCCCTTCCGCACGGGCACCCGCAAGCGAGGACGAAGCTCGGCGCGGTCCCCCACCGCAGACTTCCCCCACCGCGCACGGGCACGTCGGCCAGTACTGAAGGCATCCTCGCACCTGCCACTGACAACACGCCCGCCGCCCACCCGCAAGTGATCTTGATTGGTCGGCTCTGCCCGCAAAAGTGCCTGACCAGTGCCCGACCGGTGCCCGGTTGAGACCGGTGTTGAGATCGGTCACTCCCAGCTCCGGCAACCAACGGCCCGAAGCGAGCGTCTTTCCATCGAACACGCGGGGGAACGCGTACGTAGTCGCCCATGGGAAGCACACGAGGACGACACCCCGGCGCCGCGGACGGCGGCACTACAGTGGGTCGGAACACCTGAAGCACGGTGGACCGACCAGGCAAGCAAGTAACAGGGAGCGCATGACGTGCGGCCGGTAGGGAGCAAGTACCTCCTTGAGGAGCCGCTGGGACGCGGCGCCACAGGCACCGTCTGGCGAGCCCGCCAGAGGGAGGCCGCGGGGTCGGAGGCGGCCGTCGCGGGCCAGCCCGGCGAGACCGTGGCGATCAAGGTCCTCAAGGAGGAGCTCGCCAACGACGCGGACATCGTGATGCGGTTCCTGCGCGAGCGGTCCGTCCTGTTGCGGCTGACCCACCCGAACATCGTCCGGGTTCGGGACCTCGTGGTCGAGGGCGACCTGCTCGCCCTCGTCATGGACCTCATCGACGGCCCCGACCTGCACCGCTACCTCCGCGAGAACGGGCCCTTCTCGCCCGTCGCCGCCGCGCTGCTGACCGCCCAGGTCGCCGACGCGCTCGCGTGCAGCCACGCCGACGGCGTCGTGCACCGCGACCTGAAGCCCGCGAACGTCCTGCTCAAGCAGGACGGCGGCGAGATGCACCCGATGCTCACCGACTTCGGCATCGCCCGCCTCGCCGATTCGCCGGGGCTCACCCGCACCCATGAGTTCGTCGGCACGCCCGCGTACGTCGCGCCGGAGTCCGCCGAGGGCCGTCCGCAGACGTCCGCGGTCGACATCTACGGCGCCGGGATCCTGATGTACGAGCTGGTCACCGGACGTCCGCCGTTCGGTGGCGGGTCCGCCCTGGAGGTCCTCCACCAGCACCTGAGCGCCGAGCCGCGCCGGCCGTCGACGGTTCCCGATCCGCTGTGGACCGTCATAGAGCGCTGCCTGCGCAAGAGCCCCGACGAGCGGCCCAGCGCCGAGAACCTCGCCCGTGGGCTGCGCACCGTCGCCGCGGGCATCGGCGTGCACGCGAACTCCGCGCAGATCGCCGCCGCGGAGGGCGTCGGCGCCCTGCTCGCCCCGGATCCGGCCCCGGCCGCCGTCCCCGGCGTGCCCGGCGCGGCCGACCCGACGCAGGTCCTGCCGCACGGCGCGGGCGCCTACGACCCCAACGGCGCGACCAGCGTCCTGCCGCACACCGGTGACGCCGACCCCACCTCCGTACTGCCGCACCGCGGCGCGGCCGACCCGACGGCCGTGATGCCGCCGGTGCCGCACAACCAGCCCGGCGGGCCCCAGGGACCCGGACCCGAGGACCCGCACCCCTGGCAGAACCAGCTGCGCGCCGCGCGCGACCGCAACGAGCAGACGCAGGTCCAGTACCTGGACCCGAGCCAGGACCCGCTGCGCCGCCGGCCGCAACGGCAGGTCGCCCGGCCCCAGCAACAGCCGCAACAGCCGCCGCAACGACAGCAGCGGCCGCCGCAGGGGCAGCAGCCGCCGCCCGGGTACGGGTACCCGCAGCAGCCCCAGCACCAGCAGTACCCGCAGCAGCAGTACGCCCCGCAGCCTCAGCCCCAGCAGCAGTACGCCCCGCAGCCTCAGCCGCAGCAGCGGTACGCGCCGCCCGCCCCGCAGCAGCCTCAGCAGCCCGCTCCGCGCCAGCCGCGCGAGCCGCGGCAGCGCAGCGCCAATCCGACGAAGATCCCCGGGCTCGGCTGCCTCAAGGGGTGCCTGGTCACGATCGTCATCCTGTTCGTCGCCGGATGGCTGATCTGGGAACTGAGCCCCCTGCAGGACTGGATCGGGCAGGGCAAGAGCTACTGGTCCCAGCTGGGTGAGTGGTACGACACCGTGAGCGGGTGGATAGGGGATCTGGGCGGTGGCTCAGGCAACTGACCCGGTCTCCGACAGCCGAGTCTGTTGATTTGTCGACACCTGGCGGGTGATTTCCGTCTCCGCGGTGAAGGTTGGCTCCTCGGACGCGTACGTTTAGCGACAACACGCGTCTGTAGGAGCAGTCTTGGCACGGAAGATCGGTAGCCGGTACACCGCGAACCAGATCCTGGGGCGGGGCAGCGCCGGCACGGTGTGGCTGGGCGAGGGGCCGGACGGGCCCGTGGCCATCAAGCTGCTGCGCGAGGACCTCGCGTCCGACCAGGAGCTCGTGGGCCGCTTCGTCCAGGAGCGCACGGCTCTGCTCGGGCTCGATCACCCGCATGTCGTCGCCGTACGCGACCTCGTCGTCGACGGCAACGACCTCGCGCTCGTCATGGATCTCGTCCGCGGCACCGATCTGCGCACCCGGCTCGACCGGGAGCGGCGGCTCGCGCCCGAGGCCGCGGTCGCGATCGTCGCCGACGTCGCGGACGGGCTCGCCGCCGCGCACGCGGCCGGCGTCGTGCACCGCGACGTGAAGCCCGAGAACGTGCTGCTCGACATGCAGGGGCCGCTCGGGCCCGGCGGCGCGCACCCCGCGCTGCTGACCGACTTCGGGGTCGCCAAGCTGATCGACTCGCCGCGGCGGACCAAGGCGACGAAGATCATCGGTACGCCGGACTATCTCGCGCCCGAGATCATCGAGGGGCTGCCGCCGAGGGCCGCCGTCGACATCTATGCGTTGGCGACGGTTCTGTACGAGCTCCTCGCCGGGTTCACGCCGTTCGGCGGCGGGCATCCGGGAGCGGTGCTGCGGCGGCACGTCACCGAGACGGTGGTGCCGTTGCCCGGCATTTCCGACGAACTGTGGCAGCTGATCGTGCAGTGCCTCGCCAAGGCACCGGCGTCGCGGTTGCGGGCGTCCGAGCTGGGGGCGCGGCTGCGGGAACAGCTGCCGCTGCTGGCCGGGATGCCGCCGCTCGACGTGGACGAGCCGGACGCGGAGTCCGAGTCGGAGGACGAGGCTTACGTGTCCGCGGCGGAGGCGTTGCCGCGTGAGGGGGAAGGGGCGCGGGAGCGGGTACGGCGGGGGGCTGTGCCGTTGGTGCCGGGGGCTGTGCCGGACTCCAATCGGGATACGCATACGTCGATGCGGGTGCCGGGGCCTGATGAGTTGGCGGGGGGTGCGCGGGGGACTGCGCGCGCTCCGCGGGCGGCGGGTGCGCCTCGGCCGGGCTCGGCCCGTCATCGCGCATCTGCGCGCCGCCGGCGGATCACGCTCGGGGTCGCCGCGGTCGCTCTCTTGGCTGCGGTGGGGGTCGGTGCGTGGCTTGCTACGTCGGATGACGATGCGGGTGGGGCGCCGCCGTCCGGGACTGAGCATTCGGCGCCTGCTGCGCCGTGATCTGGCGGGGGCGCCTGTCGCGGGGTGCGGTGCGTTGTGGGTCGGGTCCGTGCCGGTACGTCTTGCCCGTCGCCGCGTGGGCGTACTGCCCGGGGGTCACATCGGCGGAGCTTGGCTGGGGGCCTGC